>JAUYFR010000344.1 GCA_030690855.1 Gallionellaceae bacterium | reverse complement strand
AGCTAAAAAAGCAGGTAAAGGTATTCTCGGCGCCTAACCTCGTAGATAGGGCGGGCGCTGAAATTTAGCGTTTCGCCCGCTACAAAACACCCGTCACTTCCTGTGACGTATTTTCAAGTAAGTCTGTTGTCGATACAAAATCAGCACTCATTCCTTTTAAATTGAAGGGTTTTTCTCTTCTTATTCGCGCAATTCATTTTTCATCTCCAAAGTTATAGTTGAGTCTAGCAATGCAGTCTTACGCACTCGCTTATGCATTCGTTTAATCTTTTTGGGAGAAAATAATGTCAACAGTCAGCGGAGTTTCTAATGCGCGAGATGCGGCAATGCCGCAGGCAGCGAAGCCCATTTCGCCACAACAAAAAGTTGCTAACTTGTTTCAACAGATCGACACAGAGGGATCTGGTCGCATTAGCAAATCACAGTTCACCAAAGCATTTAGTACATTGAACACTCCCGCTTCAGTTAAAGCGCTCGGTGCGGAAGCTGTGTTTAGCAAACTCGATCCAAGTGGAACAGGTACAGTCACTAAGCAGGATTTTATTAAAGGTATGGAGGCGGTGTTGGCGCAGGCCTCTGCTAAAGAGATAGCGGCCAAAACACCTGCGGTGCCACAAGCGCAAGCCAAAGCTGTAACACCTTCTCTGCCACCTGTACCCACTAGCAATGTGGCGTCTGTGGGCAGTGGACCGATTGGAAATACGATTAATGTTTCGGCCTGATTGAGAAATAGCTAGGAAAATCCCCGTTAATCGAGCCATTGGATTTTTAAAAGTAAGATAAATTGTAACCATTGCTAATATTCGTGAAAGACGCGATCAGTTTAACGAAAGCGGTTTAGCCCGAAACGCTGGCAGAAGTAAATAGAGAAGGGCATTGTTAAATGCTCTGATAACTGGACCACCGGCAGATAGTCTGCCTTGTGACCTTAATAACCTGGAAGCAATGGCAGTCGTTGTCGAATTAACAAAATCAAAGTTAAAGGAGAAATAAAATGCCTTCATTCATTAATACTAACCTTGCGTCATTGAACGCACAGCGCAACTTAAATAGTTCGCAGAGTGCGCTGTCAACTTCGCTACAGCGCTTATCTTCGGGTATGCGTGTAAACAGCGCTAAAGACGATGCAGCGGGTATGGCGATTGCATCACGTATGGAAAGCCAGATTCGCGGCTTAAACCAAGCGGTGCGAAATGCTAATGACGGCATCTCACTGGCTCAAACAGCTGAAGGCGCGTTGGGGGCGATTCAAGCCAACATGGCGCGTATGCGTGAATTGGCGATTCAAGCGGCTAACGCTACTTCGAACTCAGATATTGATGCGATTGACGCTGAATTTACCCAGCTCAATGCTGAAAATTCGCGTGTGATTCAAGCGACCACGTTCAATAACATTCCATTGCTATCGCAGGCGGTTAATCAGACCTTTCAAGTTGGTGCGAACAGCGTGGCGGGTGTGGACGACATTACGATTACAACGCCAGCTGCTTTGGCACCCATCTCGGTAACATTGGGAAGATCATCGCCTGAGGCTCAGCAGGAAATTACAAAGCTAGACCAGGATATTGCATCGGTGGCTTCATTACGTGCTACTTTTGGTTCGGTGCAGTCTCGCTTTGAATCGGTTATTGCAAACTTGCAGATTGCTTCTGAAAACCAAACTGCATCGCGCAGCCGAATTATGGACGCAGATTATGCCGCAGAAACTGCTGCACTGACTCGCGCACAAATTTTGCAACAAGCGGGTACCGCGATGTTGGCGCAAGCGAACCAATCGCCGAACACGGTATTGACCTTGCTACGTGGCTAATTGATCCAGTAAAGATTGAGATTGTCACGTAGCAAGCAGCACAATTAAAACAGTCAAGTTAACGATGAATGGTCGTGAGCGCGGTGGATTAAGTCGCCTGTGAGATAGCTTGGTGGTTTGCTACGGTTGACGCTGTGTGGGAATTGGCTAAACAGGAGGTTTTTTGCATTTGACTTTGCCGTGCTTAGTGTGAGCAGCTTGCCCACTACTTTTGCCGACTTAAAATATGCTCCAAGGCAGCCCATACGGACGGTTCAATTATCCCGTCATGCGTATTGACGTAGACCAAAGTAAAATCAATTTCACTTTGCGAGATCGGTTCTTTTATCGCGGCTAATTTTTTCATCACATCAATGCCGGCCTCTGAAGCATCGTTGCCCAGAGCCTGTCGCTTTAAAATCCGCGAACATAAAATGGCTTCATCGCTTTGCAGCGAAACAATGGCGAACGGTAGCTGCATCGTATTCGCTAAATCATTAAACATCTGTCGTTCACCTAGCTTTAAAAAAGCTGCATCTACAATAACGGTCTGTCCTGCTGTCAATAATTCCCGCGCAGTTTTTAATAGAAAAGAATAAGTACGCGCTGTTGCCTCCGCACTGTAAATGTTGTTGCAAATTTGGCTGTTAGCGAGTGCCGATAAACCAAACAAACGCTTTCGCTCCACATCGGACCGAATGCGAATTGCACCTAATTGTTCAAGCGCAACTTGGGCAAACATGCTTTTGCCCGAGCCGGGTAAGCCGTGAGTAATAATCAGTGCGGGATTGCGAAGGGCGGTTAATTGCTGAGCGAGTAATAAATATCGCTGTGCGTTATTTAATAGTTTTTTGCGCTTAGTGGCTGGGTTTGAAAATTGGCTCGCATGAATGGAAGCAACCTTAGCACGGACTAAAGCGCGATAGCTGCTGTAAAAATTGAGTAGCGCAACACCCGCATAATCTCCACTTAATTCTAAATAGGTATTTAGAAAATGATAAGCGAGTGCTGATTGCTGCTGATGCAGTAGGTCCATAAACAAAAATGCAACTTCATCCATGACATCAATCCAGCGCAATGCAGGATTGAAATCAATGCCGTCAAAAGGAGTGGGCTTGTTGCGAATAAGTGCGATGTTGCCGAGATGCAGATCGCCGTGACACTCGCGCACAAAGCCTTTTGAGTGGCGAAAAAATAATAATTTCTCAATATAATCAATATGTTGCAATGATTTTTCGCGTAGCAGATCTAGCGCAGGGTGGTGCGTTGTCAGTGTGGATAATTGCGAAAAGCTTTGTTGCAAAGAGGTAAGTACTGTTTGCGAAAAGTGCTCACTTGAGCCAATTGCCGCCGGAAGTGAGGCATGAAAATCGGCGAGCGTATGCGCCAAAACATTCATTTGTGAGGTGTTGATTTTGTTACGCGAAACGAGGCGATCGAACGTATTCTTCGCGGCAAAGCGGCGCATTTTGACTGCAAATTCAATGGCTGGTTGTACGCCTAATTTTGGTTCGGCGTGATCGCCGCCAATTGCAACCACCTCTAAATACAGTTGCGGCGCAAGGCGGCGATTAAGGCGTAGCTCCTCTTGGCAGTCTGTGAGGCGCGCATCGAGGCTCAGCGTGTTGAGAAAACCTAAATCCAGGGCTTTTTTAATTTTGTAGGCAAAGCGGCCGGCGAGTAACACCCAAGAAATATGGGTTTCAATTACTTGAATTTTTTTTGTGGGATGAGGGTAACAGCTAGGACTAAGCAGGGCTGAGACTAATTGCTGTTGTTTTTGCAATCCATCTTGAGACATGTTGATCCCCTAATTCATGCGACGTGCCGCCATGTTATGCCCTAACTGCGCAAGCTGTTCTGCTGTCAGCAATTGCTTGGCCAGTGGCAGTAATTGGGCGTTCTCCACAGCGATGTGGCGATCATACACGGCGATGAAATGGTCGGCTGCGAGATTGTTGAAAGCAATTACTTTTCCCTCAATCACCTCATTTAAAAACGGACGCAAAGTTTGCCATGCAGCTTCCATCACTTGATGTTCATCTAACAGACGATAAATTAAGATATTTGCTTCAGTAGTGTTCGTCGCCAATAGCAAAGGAAATAAATCTTTTTCTTCATCCTGATGGTGATACACCCCAGCGGTGTCGAAATAACGCACGATGTTAGTCGCCGCCTGTTGTGCTTGCGTATCACAACCCTGCCTGGGTAAATGCAGCATTATTTTTTTGAGCGTCGCACACTGCGCCTGAATACGACCGTGACACGCTAGTAGCATTTCGAGTGGAGCATCAAAACTAGGAGCTGGTGCGCTACCGATTAAATTATTCATCAAGAGCGTGCCAAGGTAATGGATCGTGGCTCAGTGCTGTGAGTACGATGTAAAGAAAGACGATTTGTGCGCCTAACCATGCACCTAGCCGAATACGCTTGGATTTTCCACGTTTAATGGCGATCGTGCCTAAAGTAATGTACAGCAACAACGCAATGATTTTTGCTAATAGCCACGGTGTTTCAAGTGGTGAAATGTTTAGCATCATCGCGAGCGTGATAGCGCTACCGAGTAGTGCCGTGTCGATAATGTGCGGTGCAATGCGTACCCAGCGTTGCTGCATGATAGGCGATGCCTTGAGTATCCATATTCCGCGCAATAAAAAAAGGCCATAACTCAATATTACGCAACTGATGTGTAGATATTTAATCCAGAGGAAACTCATGCTCGGCTAGCGCGTTCCTGCGCGTGGTTTTGCGCGAGCTTATAGATTGAGGCTAAGTCTTCTTCGCTAACATCGACAACCTCGTTCATTTGCTCCAGCGCCCATTCGAGGTCAGGTTGCTCAATTGAAATGACAGAGCTTGGTTTTTTGGGAGGATGGGCAGCGGTTTGCATTGGGTAGTGTCTGCCGGGGATCAAGCTATTGATGCCGAGCGCCAGTAGTAATGAAATGCCCACGTTAATAATGATCACCAGCGTTACCCATTTCCAGCCCATCTCTTGAAAATATGCGCTACTCAAAATGATAGTAAGAGCGGTGGCTGCACCGGGAGGGTGCAGGCAATTTAAATAGTGCATCATAAAAATCGCCAGACCAACGCCGACACCCGCTGCGATTGTTGGCTCATGAATCAGTAACACGCTGACGCCGCCCGCGAGCGCAGAAACAAAATGACCGCCAACTAAATTCCATGGCTGTGCCAGTGGGCTGTGTGGTACGGCAAACAATAGCACCGCAGAAGCAGCCATTGAACCCAACATTGCCAAGGGGTAGGAGTGAAGTGGAAGATATTTAACGGCAACCGCGAGTAGAAAAATTGCCGCGCCACCCGCGATCCCACTACGTACTTTTTCTGATAGTGGTGCGTGCGTCGAATGCACGGCGAAAAGGCGTTTAAAGTTCATTTGAAGCAGCCCTGATAAAAATCACGTAGAAAATTTAAAGTACGTCCGCCAAGGAATTTTCATCAAGCGCAGAAAAGAAATCATTTTGTGCACGTTGAAAAACTTTCTTTAATCGACATTTCGGCAATAGTGGACAGGCGTCTGGCGCCGCATCATCTTTCATGCAAGCCACTAGTGCGAGAGTGTTTTCCATAAGGCGCACAATCTCTCCGATGGAAATGTCCCGTGCATCTAAGGCTAATCGCACGCCTCCGTTACGGCCGCGTTCGCTAATGAGTAAATTGGCAGCAACTAGTGTCATGACCACTTTCATTAAATGCGCCTTCGATATAATAAAGGCGTCAGATATTTCTTGAATTGTCGCAACATTTTTTTTTC
>JAUYFR010000342.1 GCA_030690855.1 Gallionellaceae bacterium | reverse complement strand
TTGCAGGCTTTGACCATGACACCTCTGAAGCGGTTCGTGATGAAGCATTGAATGGAATTAATGTGGCAAGCAAACTAAAGAATACTATTGCTGATATTGCAATTACCTCTGAATCTACACAGGGTTTGCAACGTGTGAGTGATGTGTCAATTTACGCGTCAGATGCAATTGTGAGGCGCTCAGTGCCGCTGCAAGCGACAGCTGACGCAGTCGCACCAAAAGTATGGCTTCATAGTTCAGAGCTAGAGCGCATTGGTGTGCAAGCCGGAGTGGAGGTTCGAGTAAGCCAAGGGCAGGGTAGTGCGATACTTTCTGTTGCAGTTGACGATAAGTTACCTAAAGGCGTGGTGCGAGTGGCTGCCGCTGTTCAGGCGACGTCTGCATTGGGTTCAATGTTTGGAACGATCACGGTGGAGCGCGCATGATGGAAGCCCAAATTTTACAGTTATTACAATGGGCTTTGAACTTGGTTGGACTTTGGGAGTCTGTATGGGGACTGATTGCACCGGCTTGGCCAGTGATTTGGATATTGATTAAGATCGTGGTGATCGTCGCTCCGATTATGGTCGGTGTGGCTTATCTTACTTTTGTTGAGCGTAAAGTTTTAGGTTACATGCAAGATCGTATTGGTCCGAATCGTGTAGGACCATTTGGTTTGTTGCAGCCTTTAGCTGACGGCATTAAATTACTGATGAAGGAACTCATCATTCCTTCTGGATCTAATAAATTCCTATTCGTTTTAGCGCCAGTATTGGCGCTTGCTCCTGCACTAGCTGCATGGGCGGTCGTTCCTTTTGCAGAGGGTATGGCTCTTGCGAATGTGAATGCAGGTTTGCTTTACATTTTGTCGATGACATCGCTCGGGGTGTACGGCATCATCATTGCAGGCTGGGCATCAAATTCTAAATATGCATTTTTAGGGGCGATTCGCTCCGCTGCGCAGATCGTTTCGTATGAGTTGGCGATGGGATTTGCGTTAGTTTGCGTACTGTTGGCAGCGCAGAGCATGAACTTGAGCGACATCGTTCGCGGGCAGCAAAATGGGCACGGCTTATTGGGCTGGTACTTCATTCCTTTGTTCCCGATGTTTGTGGTGTATTTCATCGCAGGTGTAGCTGAAACCAACCGTGCGCCGTTTGACTTGGCGGAAGATGAATCGGTCATTGTTGCCGGATTTCACACTGAATATTCTGGAATGGGTTTCGCACTTTTCTTCTTGGCCGAATACGCCAACATGATTTTGATTGCTGCATTGACTTCCGTGCTGTTCTTAGGCGGATGGTTGCCACCCCTCGATATAGCTCCGTTTAATGAAATCCCAGGCTTGTTCTGGATGTTGGGCAAAATGTCCTTCATTTTGTTCTTATTCTTATGGCTGAGAGCAACTTTCCCTCGTTATCGTTATGACCAATTAATGCGATTGGGTTGGAAGGTGCTAATTCCACTGACGTTGGTTTGGGTAGTGGTCGTTGCCACATGGATGCAAACACCGTTTTGGCTGTGGTGAGAATGAATATGGAAAAAATTCTACATTTCTTTAAGAGCTTCTTGCTGCTGGAATTGCTGAAAGGCATGTCAGTTACAGGCAAGCATTTGTTCATGCACAAAATTACAGTGCAATATCCAGAAGAAAAAACGCCACAAAGCCCTCGTTTTCGTGGCTTGCACGCGCAACGTCGTTATCCTAATGGCGAAGAACGCTGCATCGGTTGCAAGCTATGTGAAGCAGTTTGTCCTGCATTGGCAATTAAAATTGAAGTAGCAGAGCGTAGCGATGGCTCAAGACGCACTACTCAATACGATATTGATTTAACTAAATGTATCTTCTGCGGATTCTGCGAAGAATCTTGCCCCGTCGATGCCATTGTTGAAACTCGGATTTTTGAATATCACGGCGAAAATCGAGGGGATTTGTATTACACCAAGCCAATGTTGTTGGCTGTGGGTGAAAAGCACGAAGCGCAGATTGCCAAAGATCGTGCGGCAGATGCCAAATACCGTTAAGGAATAGTAAATGATAGGCATAGATACCATCGTATTTTTCATGTTCGCTGCGCTGACCGTGTTTGCGGCATTGAGAGTGATTACAGCGCGCAACCCAGTGCATGCGGCGTTGTTTTTAGTGTTGGCTTTTTTCAGCATGGCGGGAATCTGGATTCTTTTGGAAGCAGAGTTTTTAGCCATAACATTAGTGTTGGTCTATGTTGGTGCGGTGATGGTGCTCTTCCTATTCGTCGTGATGATGCTAGATATTAATATAGAGAAATTGCGCGAAGGTTTCTGGAAATGGTTTCCCGTTGGCATCTTATTGGCAGGCGCAATGGTGTTTGAAATGGTGTGGGTCGTGGGGAGTAACCAGACAGCATCAACTGCGGTTGGTGCCGTTAAACATGCAGCCGATTACAGCAACACCAAAGAGCTCGGGCGTTTAATTTACACTGATTATGTTTATCCATTTGAATTGGCAGCAGTGATTTTATTAGTGGCCATCGTGGCTGCGATTGCACTCACTTTGCGTGCACGCCGCTCAAGTAAAAAGCAAAATCCAAGCGATCAAATTCGTGTGAAAGCAAAAGATCGCATACGTATCGTTGCAATGCCATCCGCGAAAAAAGTTGCTTCGCAAACAGATGTAAGCAAAGCCAGTTAAGTGATGAAGAGTTATCAGGAGAAGTTATGTTGAGTTTAAGTCTGTCTCACTACTTGGTGCTAAGTGCGATTTTATTTGCGATTAGCGTGGTTGGTATCTTTTTAAATCGAAAAAATATCATCGTATTGTTGATGGCGATTGAGCTGATGCTACTAGCGGTGAACACTAATTTCATCGCCTTCTCTCACTATATGAATGACATTTCTGGGCAAATTTTTGTGTTCTTTATTTTGACTGTGGCAGCAGCCGAGGCAGCCATTGGCTTGGCTATCTTAGTTGTGTTGTTCC
>JAUYFR010000334.1 GCA_030690855.1 Gallionellaceae bacterium | reverse complement strand
CAGACCGTGGCCTTGATCATTCGTTTTGTCTTGAATATTTTCAAATAATTTTGAATGCCCGCGTGCGCGAATCTCAGCATAACCAAACTCACGCACCTTGCCACTCTCGACCGAGCCGCCAAGTTGCGCCGCCATGGTTTGCATGCCGTAGCAAATGCCCAACACGGGTACGCCGAGGTCAAAAACGATCTGCGGCGTCTTGGGTGTTTCTTCGTCATAAACCGAATTAGGGCCGCCCGAAAGGATAATGCCCGCAGGAGCGAAGGCTTTAATCTCGGCCTCGCTCATATCCCAAGGATGCAATTCGCAATAGACATTTGCCTCGCGCACACGGCGAGCAATCAACTGAGTGTATTGAGAGCCGAAATCAAGAATCAGGATTTTTTTATGCATAGTCATTTTAGTTATTAGTCGTGAGTAATTAGTCGTTAGTTGTCGTAACGACAAGCAACAAGTATTTTGGGTTAATTAATTGAGAGCGATTTTTGTAGACCTTTTAGCATTTTGCCGATTTCGTCTGCAAGTTGTAGCGGTGAAGCGATTTCCTCTTCAGTAAGGTAAGCAAATTGCTGTGCCAGCATTAATTGTGTTTCTAGCTCTGCAAGTGAACCGGAGGCAATGCCCAAAAAATAATTAAATTCCTTAGGTGAGTTACGCCCATGACCTTCGGCGATATTTGATGGAACAGAAACCGCAGAACGTTGAAGCTGGCTGGCAAGCCCATAAACTTCATGCTTAGGAAAGTGTGCGCTCAACCGATAGGCCTCACCTGCCAACCGCATACTTGCTTGCCAAACTTTTAGATCCCGATACCCGGCCATATAGTTGTTATTAGTAGCTAAGACTAGTCGTTAGTGGGTAGTCGTTAGTCATTAGCTGGCTTAGTCGCTACGCGGCTTTGATTTTTAACTAGCGACTAACGTCTAACGACTAGCAGCTAGTCAATATGATAATTGGGTGCTTCTTTGGTGATCTGCACATCATGCACGTGCGACTCACGAATACCGGCAGCGGTGATCTGCACAAACTCAGCGCGCTCATGCACGGCGGTAATGCTCTCGCAACCGAGGTAGCCCATGCTTGCGCGCAAGCCACCCATGAGCTGATGAATCACCGCAAGTACGCTACCTTTGTAAGGAACGCGCCCTTCAACACCTTCCGGCACCAGCTTATCTTGATTGCCTTCATTGTCTTGAAAATAACGATCGCTAGAACCTTGCTGCATCGCACCCAAGCTCCCCATGCCGCGATAAGATTTATATGAACGACCTTGGAATAATTCGATTTCGCCCGGTGCTTCTTCAGTTCCTGCAAACAAGCCACCCAACATCACCACATGCGCACCCGCTGCAATCGCTTTGGAAATGTCGCCAGAAAAACGCACGCCGCCATCTGCGATGAGCGGAATGCCTGTCCCTTTAAGCGCTGTGGCCACATTTTGAATGGCCGTAATTTGTGGCACGCCCACACCTGCAACAATACGCGTAGTGCAAATTGAGCCTGGGCCAATGCCCACTTTTACACCGTCCGCACCATGATCAACCAGTGCCAACGCTGCTGCACCCGTGGCGATGTTGCCGCCAATCACTTCGATTTTTGGGAAATTCTTTTTAACCCACTGCACGCGATCAAGCACGCCTTGTGAATGACCGTGCGCGGTATCAACCACGATTACATCCACACCGGCCTCAGCCAATAAAATAACGCGCTCTTCTGTGCCTTCGCCTACGCCTACGGCAGCACCTGCGCGCAAGCGACCTTGATCATCTTTGCAAGCATTTGGGTGCTCGTTCGATTTCAGAATATCTTTAACCGTCATCAAGCCGCGCAACTCAAACGCATCATTCACCACCAACACACGCTCAATGCGATGCTCATGCATCAGAGTCCGCGCTTCTTCTAGTTGGGCATTTTCTTTAACGGTAATCAGACGCTCACGCGGCGTCATAATGGTGCGCACAGGCTGATCCAATCGTGTTTCAAAACGCAAATCACGGTTGGTCACGATACCGACCAGTTGATTGCCCTGCACCACAGGTAAGCCAGAAATTTTAAATTTGCGCGTTAGGTTCAGCACTTCGCGCACAGTCATATCGGGAGAAACGGTGACAGGGTCTTTCACCACACCGCTTTCAAAACGCTTCACTTTAGAAACTTTGTCTGCCTGTGCTTGTGCCGACATGTTTTTATGTACGATGCCGATACCACCTTCTTGCGCTAGCGCAATTGCCAAGCGCGACTCAGTCACCGTATCCATCGCGGCTGACATTAACGGGATATTTAAAGCGATATTGCGAGTTAATTGAGTGCGCAGAGTGACATCGCGCGGCAAAACATTGGAGTGTGCTGGAACCAGCAAAACGTCGTCGAAAGTAAGGGCTGTTTGAATAATGCGCATGAAGTCTGTCCTCTGCAAAGCGCGGATTATATCAAAAGCTTAATTTGTTATCCCAGTCTAAGCGCTTTGCGAGTTGCCTCAAGATAAAAGTTACCGAAGGGTAGTCGAAACAGGATACGTTGCCTCAAGTTAAAGGTTACCGAAATGAACACGGGTAATCTGATTTGGGAAAGCGAGAGAGACGAGCCTATCTTGATGCGATTAGAGGGCGCTATCGGCGTGCGAAGAAGGCGGGCAAGACCGTCATCCTGAACGAGTTTTGTGCGGTATGCGGGTATCACCGCAAATATGGCTCGGCTCTCCCCCTGAAGTGGGGTAAGCAGGCAATCCGCGCAGCGGATGCTCGCACAAGGGGGAGCTGGAGGGGGTTAGGTTCTAATGGATTATTTAGGTTAAATTTACGCTAGGACGCTGATAGGTGTAAAGCGGCTCAACTCAACGAAGCAGAGGATGCGCCCTTTAACCTTAAGCCTCAATCGATGGGTGGAGGGCTTTTAAGATTCACAAAAAACTCAATAAAATCAATTACTTAGATCGACTACGGCAAACGAGATATCGTCGTGCGCGGCATGACCATCAAGATGTATTGCAACCGAATCTTTTAGTGACTGATAGGGATTGTTGCCTCGCAA
>JAUYFR010000330.1 GCA_030690855.1 Gallionellaceae bacterium | reverse complement strand
TTAAAGGCGATGCGCAACTCTTGCAGTGTATCCACACCAAAGCTAGAGAACATTAACAACCCCTCGTTTTGCAATACACGATACAACTCGACAAACGTCGCCGGCAGATCGTTGCACCACTGCAAGGCAAGATTCGACCACACCATCTCGATGCTATTTGCCGCAAGAGGGAGTGCTTCGACATCCGCACACACAAAATTTTCGCGTTTACCTGCAAATAATTTTTTCCACCAACTTGATGTGCCGCGCGCGTTTTGCAACATACCAATGGCAATATCGAGCGCGGTAATTTCGGCGCTAGCATAGCGCTCGCTCAACTGACGCGTGCCCCAGCCCGTGCCGCTGCCCACATCTAAAATTCGCGCCGGTTTTTGTTTGATGCAGTCGAGCTTTTCCAACATGCGGATGCACACCTCGCGTTGCAGCACCGCAGCGGCATCATAGTTTTGCGCCGCACGACTAAACGCTCGACGCACTTGTTTTTTGTCTATTTCAAATTCGTTCATGCAAAAAATTACTCACCTGTTCGATAAAAATTTCTGGGTGTGACAAAAACGGCGCGTGGGCTGCGCCTTTCACCTCTTCAAGTTGCGCATTTGCCATCACCTGCGCCATGTGATGCGATGCTTCAGGAGGCGTGAGTTTATCGCGTTCTCCCGCAATGATAAGCACTGGCATGTTTATTTGCGACAACTCACTGCGCAAATCAACATCGCGCAAAATATTCAAGCCAGCTCGCAGCGCATTCATATCCGGCTCGCCGCGCGCAAACAGACGCTCGCGGAGTAAAGCCAAAAGTTCACGCTCATTTTCGCTACCGCGCAGTTGCAAGGAGATAAAACGGCGCAAGGTAGTAGCATGATTCTGTTCAAGTTCTTCAGCGAATTTTTGCAGCACTTCCGCAGCCATGCCCCACTGCCAATCTTCGCGCTGAGTAAAGCAAGGTGTACTCGCCACTAAAATGAGTTTCTGTACTTGCTCTGGTTTGCTTGCTGCCCAGCGCAAAGCAATCTGCCCACCTAATGACCAGCCGCAAACGGCAACGGGCTCATCAAATTGCGCAGAAATCCTCTCCACAATGAGGCGTAATTGTAGGTCGGGATTTATCCCGACATCCTCGTCAAGTCGGGATGAGTCCCGACCTACGCTAAACCCATAGCCCGGCAAATCCACGCTATGTACGCAAAAATTCACTGCTAATTTTTGCGCGACCTCCGCCCACACACCGCCGTGCATACCCCAGCCATGTAACAACACGAGAGGATCGCCGCTGCCTATTTTTTCAACATGCAAGTTCATGTAATGCGCCAATGAGTTGGTCAACATCGGATGAAGTGTGTGCCGCCGATAAAGTGATGCGCAAACGTGCAGTGCCCTGCGGCACAGTAGGCGGACGAATCGCCGCCACCCAAATTCCGTGATTGCGCAAGCCTTCACTCAACGCCAGCGCTTGTTTGCTATCACCGATGAGCAGCGGTTGAATAGCCGTATCGGAAGGCATGAGTTGCCACGGCAGATCAGCCAGCCCCTTGCGTAATTGCGTAATCATTTTTTTAAGCTGCTCGCGTAGCGCATCACCCTGCGCAATCAATTGCAAACTTTTAGATAGCGCAACCGACAGCGCTGGCGGAGAGGCGGTGGTGTAAACATAGCTGTGCGCATGATTGATGAGGGTATCGATCACCACTTTTTCTGCGGCGACAAAAGCGCCTGAAACACCGGCCGCTTTACCCAACGTCGCCATATAAATAATGCGCGGCGAGGCAATGCCAAAATGTGAAAGAGAGCCGCGACCCTGCTCACCCAGCACACCAAAGCCGTGCGCATCATCCACATAGAGCCATGCGTCATGTTGTTCGCATAGTGCCAGCAATTCCGGCAGCGGCGCGATGTCGCCATCCATGCTGAATACGGCATCAGTGATAATTAGCTTGCGACCTTTTTTCGTCTGCGAAAGGAGTTGTTCGAGTTGCGCTAGATCGCCATGTCGATAGCGTTTCATCTCGGCACGCGATAGCAACATAGCGTCGTTCAGTGACGCATGATTAAGCTTGTCAGCGAACACAGTGTCGCCCTTGCCCACCAAGGCTTGCACCACGCCGAGGTTCGCCATATAGCCCGTTGAAAATAGCAGAGATTCTGATTTATCAATAAAATCAGATAGTTGCGACTCAAGCTCATGATGTGGCGAAAAGTGCCCATTCACCAAATGTGCCGCCCCTGAGCCAACACCCCACTGCTGCGCGCCTTGCTGCAGAGCGGCGACAAGTTGAGGATGATTGGCGAGGCCGAGATAGTCGTTACTACTGAAGGCAAGATAGGGTTTGCCATCGACCGTGATGCGCGGTGTTTGAGGCGTAGAGAGCGTGCGACGACTGCGCAGCAAATCGTTCGCGGCACGCTCGTCGAGTTCTGTTTGTAATGAAGAAAATATCATTTCAAGCGCGCTACCAAATCCGCGTAAACACCTTCGATATTGTTTAGCACATCGCGATTGTCGTATCGAATAATGGTTAGCCCATGCTGCTGTAGCAAGGCAGTGCGCCTCTCATCATATTCAACTTGTTCCATATGACTGTCACCATCTGTCTCGATAACCCAACGCAACTCCGCACAATAAAAATCAACGATGAAATTTTCGATAGGTTTCTGGCGCGTAAATTTATAGTCCGCAAGTTGATGTCGGCTCAATATTTCTCGCCACATTTTTTGTTCGGCGGGTGTTGGATTCTTGCGATTCTCTCTTGCCAAAGCAGTGAGTCTTTTATCGTATGGCAAAAAAACCAACCCCTCCCGACCTCCCCTTAACAGGGGAGGAGCGCTCTTCGCACTCACGCTCAATGCTAAAGCACTCGCCTGCCTGATGCTCTCCGGCTCAAGCAACAGCGCACCTTCCCCCCTGACAAGGGGGGATTGAGGGGGGTTAAGGTTTTGATTTGATTTTTCAACCACATACAAACACAACTCAATGTTTATCTGCAAACGGATACATCCCCAGCTTATCCATCAACGCGCGATCACGTTCAACTTCAGGATTGCCCGTGGTCAATAATTGCTCGCCATAAAAAATGGAGTTGGCGCCCGCGAGGAAACACAGTGCTTGCACCGCATCAGACATTTGTTGACGCCCTGCCGATAAGCGCACACGCGCCGTCGGCATGGTGATCCTCGCCACCGCGATGGTGCGTACAAAATCGAGCGGGTCTATTTCTTCTGCTTGCGCCAGTGGCGTACCTTCGACCTTCACCAAATTATTGATTGGCACACTTTCTGGATAGGGATTCATATTGGCCAATTGCGCCACCAATCCTGCGCGCTGCGTCAAATTTTCACCCATGCCGACGATACCGCCGCTACACACGTGCATGCCCGCTTTGCGCACACGCTCTAAGGTGTCGAGACGATCTTGATAATCGCGAGTACTTATGATGTCACCATAAAATTCCGGCGAGGTATCGAGGTTGTGGTTGTAGTAGTCCAGACCCGCCTCGCGCAATTGCTCGGTCTGTTCATCGTTCAACATCCCCAGCGTGGCGCAGGTTTCCATACCCAAACCACGTACCGCTTTCACCATCTCGACTACGCTCTCCATATCTTCTTTGCTGGGCTCACGCCATGCCGCGCCCATGCAAAAACGATCTGCGCCTGCCTCTTGCGCGGCTTTCGCGGCCTTGATTACTTCGCTCACTTCCAACATTTTGCGATTCTCTACACCCGCATCGTGAAAGGCAGATTGTGGGCAATAGCCACAATCCTCTGAGCAACCACCGGTTTTAATCGAGAGCAAAGTGGAAAGCTGTACGGAGTTGGGATCAAAGTGCTCGCGATGAATTTGTTGCGCCTGATACATCAAATCAGCAAAAGGCAATTTAAACAGCGCTTCAATCTCGGCGACAGACCAAGGTTGCTCAGCAGATTTAGTTTCTACAGAAGGGCGATATAACTTGATGGCTTGAGTTTGCATGGCAGAATAGGCAAAAAATTAAACAGGCGGCATCTTCGATTAAACCACCCTGGCTGTCAATTTCAATGCGACTAAAATTTAACAGCGGCTCGTTTCTTAAGCAATTTATACCAAAACAGCCTTGTATTCTGTGCGGCGCGATGAGCCATGATGGTGTTTGGTGCGCGGCGTGTGATGCTGATTTACCAAGGTTAATCGCTACGCATTGTCCGATCTGTTCACTGCCAACTATCGGCGGCGCCTGCGGCAGATGCCTGAAAAATCCACCCAGTTTTAATCACACTGTTGCTGCGTTCGCCTACGCTTTTCCTATCGACAAACTCATTCAAGCGATGAAATTTTCTGAACATCTCACTTTGGTGAATCGGCTTGCTGACGCGCTAACGGCAAATGTCGAAACGCAAGTTGACGGCATCATCGCCATGCCTTTACATCCGCTACGGTTACAAGAGCGCGGCTTTAATCAGTCACAGTTATTGGCGCAACGAATTGGCAAGCAACTAAAGATTCCTTTATTGAACGTTTGCCAGCGCACCCGCAACACTGCACCACAATCGACACTCGCGTGGAAAGAACGCGATAAAAACATGCGCGCGGCATTTTCTTGTTCGGTAGATTTAACGGGAAAGCATATCGCCAATGTCGATGACGTCAATAACACAGGCGCTTCGATTGAAGAGTTAGCTCACACACTCAAACAAGCAGGGGCAGCTAAAGTCAGCGCGTGGGTTATCGCCCGCACCTTGCCCCACTAATCACTTCAAATCAGCCAGACGTTGCTCAACAAAAGATTGCAACGCAGGGCTCAAACCACGAGCGTCTATGGCACGTTTGTAACTCTCTCTTGCCTCATCGTTACGTTTGATTGCTTGCAAAGAAATACCCAAACCCATCAACCAGACACTCGAATTAGGTGATAACTGTAGCGCGACCTGATAGTAAGAAATCGCTTCAACGTGCCTATCTTGACGCTGCAGGAGTGCCGCCATAAAGGCTTGATAGTCAGGCTGAGACGCGGCAAAAGACTGCGATTTTTCAAGTGTCTGCAATGCCAAAGGCAACGCATTTCGCTCCACCTGCAAACGCGCTAACAACATAGCAAAACGTGTTTGCTTTTCATTGAGAGAAAGCCCGTCGTGCAGCACCTTCTCCGCTTCGACGTTTGATTTATTGGTCAGCAATACCGCAACCAAACCTTCTCGCGCCTTGTCGAACATCGGATCAATCAGCAATGCAGCCTCATAACCTGAGATCGCATCTCGGAGCAAGCCCTGCTGCACCAGCAAGGTTGCCTTATGAAACTCATTCTCCGCCTGCTGCCGTGTCGTCATTTTGATGAGCTGCTTACCGACTGGCGTTGCTGGCGCACCACGAGTGCCTGCATCCACCTTTTTATCCGAGACTGGTTTCGTATTCGCTTTATCAGCGCTGCTTTCCGTGAGCGGCTTTTCACTGGCTACGTTGACTTTTGAATTGGCACTGAGCTCAGAGCTCCAACGAGAGGCAACGAGCCCAGACTTATTTTTTGGCTCTACTGTATTGGGTTTGGCTAGCGGCAACTCCACTTCCGGCTTAACCATCACTTGCGAGAGTAGCAATGCCTTTTCCTCAGCACTAGGTTGTATTTTAGGCTGGGATGATTTTGCGGCCATTCTTTGGGCAATCCATGCGCCCGCCGCTAACGATGCTAGCAAAAGTAGCGCAATCGCTAAGTAAGGATGAAAGTATTTCTTTTCAACTGGCACAGGTCGAATGGATTCTTCAACGGAAGCAGCACTCGCACCCCGCCTCTCCAAATCATTCAACACTTGATTGATTAAACTCATTGCAACGACACCACCGCAAAACTAAGCGCCGCTAAAACCAGTGCCGCCACGCCCGCCCACACCCAAACCATCCAGTCTTTTCGTGATTCAGGTGTATCTGCGGTTGCCATTCGGACATGGCGAGCGGTCACTTGCTGCCGACCTTCGCCGTAAGCCAAGAGCAGAGATTTGTGCGCGATAATATTCACTAAACGCGGTGTGCCGCCAGTCACACGATGCAACAGCGCCACTGCGCCAGGCAGAAAAAGTGTTTCGCCCTTGTAACCGGCAATTAATAAACGATGGCGCAAATAGCGGTCTAGTTCACTTTTGAGTAAGCCTTTCAATTGATACTGAAAGCTAATGCGCTGACGCAATTGACGCACTGAATTTTGCTTCAAGCGGTCATCTAACTCAGGCTGACCAAACAGCACCACTTGCATTAATTTTCGTTTCTCAGTTTCGAGGTTCGTCAGTAAGCGCAGCACCTCCAAACTTTCTAGTGGCATGGCTTGCGCTTCATCTAAGCACACTAAAACACGCTTACCTTCACGCGCAAAATTGAGCAAAGCAAGCGTCAACTCTCTAAGCAACTGATGCTGATCAACCGTGCTATCTAATTCAATGCGGAATTCACCCGCCAGTGCTAACAGCAAACTGCGCGGCTCAAGATAGGGATTGGGAATATAGGCAGTGGCAAACTTGCCGCCAGATTTTGCTGATGTAGCACTATCTTGCGTACCGATAGCGGTAGTCGATGATTTATCGCTGTTTAGCGTGGCGAGAAACTTTCGGCACAACAAGGTTTTACCGTTGCCGACTTCGCCGACAATTTTGATAAAACCCTCGCCACTGCGCGCTGCCACCAGCAGGGTATTGAGCGCCTCTTGGTAATTTGAGCAGGCGAAAAAAAAGCTAGTATCAGGGGTTAGCGAGAAGGGGAATTCACGAAGACCGAATTGTTCAAGATACATCAGTAAACTCTAGCGATTAAGAAAAGCATGGCGAATGAAATCGGTTTTAGCGTGACATACCGTTCATACGGTCACGGCTACGACGTATGTCATCTGACCAGTCTTTATCACTATCAACTACCGTTGGCTTTAATAAAATAACCAATTCACGTTTCTCCGTCAGCTTGCTGGTTTGTCCAAAGATAGATTTGATCCAGCCCGGCAAGCCAGACTGCGATTCAACTGTGCTCTGGCTCATCAAGCCACCAATCACCACAATCTGACCGTCTTTAGCGCGCACTACACTGTCAGTTTCTTCGATATTGGTCGAAGCCATCTGCAATGTTTGGCCACTACCTGCATCTTTCACCTTTGAAGTAACCGAGCTGATTGAAGGATGCACATGCAAAATGATTTCATCTTTTTCATTAATGCGCGGCGTGACATCTAACGCGATGCCAGAAAAAATCTGCGTATAAATTGGCGTAGGCAGCGTGTTTGTGCCGCCCGCTACCGTGGTCGAAGTGCCTGGTGTGTAACCCGTGGCGTAAGGCTCATCCGTACCCACCTTCAACACGGCTTTCTGGTTATTCAAAGTAGCGATGCGCGGACTAGACAGCACATGAACACTACCTTGCGTTTCTAAGAAGTTGAGCAGGGCAGAAAAATTATTCGCTTGGAAGGCCATGCCAAAAAGAGAACCTGACGCACCCGTGGCAACGCCACTTAAGTTTGAGCCTGGGATGGCGGTAATCGCTGTGCCCGTCATTTGCTGAGCAGCCCCCGCCGCATTCGGCAACATTGTTCCACCTTGCGAAACAACACCTCCTGAAAAACGGTTGCCCGCACTATTTGCACCGAACACGCCCCAATTCACTCCAGACTGAAAACCGTCATTCAGTGTGACTTCGACAAACTTAGCCTCGATAATCACTTGGCGCTCAACCGCGATTTGCGAGGCCTTTAAAAACTCTTCTACATTGCGTAACTCTTCTGGCATGGCGCGAACCACAATCACCCCAGACATGCGGTTAATCACCACACTACGCTCACCTTGGGCTGCCTTGCCTTTAGGGGAAATAATCGCATCCAGGGTCTTGTCTAAGTTGTCCCAGAAATTAAATTCAGTCGAGGTTTGCTTAGTTGAAACCTGACTTGAATTTGCTGTTGCTGTATTGGCAGCCGTACCAGTTACCCCTGTTGTTCCAGTCGCTGCCGCGCTCCCCTGCCCTGATGCTTTCACCGAAAGCGAAGAAGAGCTATCGCGCATCGCCGCGAGATAATCAACCTTGAATAATTTGATTTGCATCGTCACGGGTTGAATGAAGATGCTCTTTCCTTCAACCTTGTATTCATAACCATACAGCGCACGAATCGTATCCAGCGCTTCAAATACGCTGACATCTTTTAGATTAATCGTTATGTTGCCATCAACACTCGGTAGCGGCAGCATGTTGTAGCGCGTGCCTGTGCCAATTGCAGCAAAAACTTCTTTCGCTGGCGTGTTGTTTACATTCAAATCAAACCTTGGCTCAACTGGGCCGCCTTCTACTTTAGGCAGGGTGATCGCCATCGGCGGCAACAAAGCCATGTTCACCGCATCTTGCTTACTTGGCGCAGCACTTTCGCTCACTAGTGCGTCCATCTCAGCATTTATTTTGGTGACTGTTTTAGTCTTAACATTGGGCGATGAACACGCCACAAAGAAAATCACCGACAGTATTACGAACATTTGCTTCATTTTTCTTCACCCTCATCCATATTCTTTTCTGCGTCTTTTTTTTCTGGCGCTTTATATTTTTTACCAACCTTTTTGGCTGCTACTTTTTTGGCCACTACCTTTTTTTCGACAGGCGCAGACTGCTCGATGACGATTGGCGCTACAACTGGCTCAATCTTATTCAAACGAACGCCAGGATATAACTGCAACACGCGCTTACCCTGTGCATCATTTAACACCACGCTACTCTCAAGCACATCAACCAGCGTCGCACCTTTAAATTTATCGCCCAGCATCACTGTTTCACCGCTAATCACTGCGGCGCGATATTGAGGAGAAATAATAACTGACTGCAAAACCTCTTTAATCACAACGGGCGCCGCTTCATTAGCCGTACCACCCCCGCCCATGCCCCCCACGCCACCGTTCTTTTTTTCCGGCGACAAATCGACTGCGGGACGCGTTGGGTCAGGTAAAAACTCCATCGCACCTGCTGCGCCACAAACACACAGCAAAGCCATTAAACCGCCCCACCGCAAGCAGCGGGGTATCGAGCGTCCGGACTTTCGTAGGCTGGGCTTGAGCGTGTGTTGTTGGGGCTTTAGCCCCGTATAACCACGGCCTACCCCTTGCGGGTGCATCCCGACGCTTTTGCTTCTATTCGCCAATCCCCGTCGGGTTGAAACCCGACCTACAAAAACACTTACACCGCAAGTCGCTTGGAATTGCCCCAAAGCCACTAAAGAAATCGTGCGCATCAAACTTGCAGCCATGTCGTATCCAAACTCAAGGTGTACAGCGTAATCGTTAATTCTGCTGAAGGGTGCTGCACTACGTTCAATTTAATCGAACCCCAAAACATTTGCGTCGGCAATCTTTCGAGTTCAGTTAAGTATTGCAGTAAATCGCTGTAACTGCCACGCACCGTAATTTTTACGCCATGCTTAAAAACCTGCTTATCTTGCGCAATCGGTTTAGTCGCTGTCGCGCCAAGCGCCGCCTTAGTTGCTAATGGCTCAATCAACGGAGCAACCGCCAACGTCTCTAGACCAACCAATTGTAAACGTCCATTTTTACTCAGCACTTGCTCTAATAAATCGCCCATTTTTTCAGGTGGCACCAATTTATCACGGCGATTTTTTAGATAGGTTTCGCCTTCGGCAATCTGCTCCTTAATCAGTTTAAGTCGCTCGCGCAAAGGTGAGCTGGCATCATCTTTTTTCGCTTGCATCAGCGCTTCCATTTGCGACTGAATTTCTTTCATCTTTTCCTGTTGTTGCACTACTTGCAACGACAGCTTTTTTTGCTTAGCCAACAGCGGATCTAAGAAGAATGAGTTAATCACCGAAACCAACAAAAAGGCCGCTGCCGCAAAAATGAGTGTGCGCTCACGCAGTGACATGCCATCGATTTTTGCAACCACTTTATCCCACTGAGCTTTA
>JAUYFR010000295.1 GCA_030690855.1 Gallionellaceae bacterium | reverse complement strand
GCTTGCATCTGGTCGCGGCCAGTAAATAGGGCAAATTTCTTCGGATCAGTGGCGCGCAGATGCGACAAGCGCTTTTCCAAAATATTGAACGTTTCGTCCCAAGTAATTTCTTCGAACTGATTGGCGCCGCGCTCCGTGCCTTCTTTACGACGCAAAGGCTTAGTGAGACGAGCTGGCGAATACTGCTTCATAATGCCCGAGCCGCCCTTGGCGCAAATCACGCCTTTATTCAGTGGATGGTCAGGATTACCCTCGATGTAGCGCACCTCACCGTCACGTAAATGTACGCGGATGCCGCAACGGCAAGCGCACATGTAACAGGTGGTGGTACGCATCTCAGTAGACGCAGCAGGAAGAGGTGAAGCTATAGGATCGTGTATTGGCGAGGACATATATCGTTCTTATCGGTTTTTATAATAAGGTTCTTGTCACATCGAAAATTGCCGACGTGCGTGCTTTTTTGAGTGTCGTATTAGGCGGAAAACCCCAAGCTAGTGTCTATAGCCACATCAGGCACGGCAATGTAACCCCTCAGGGTTATATCCATAAAGGAATTACTATCAATAGCATTGACCTTTAGGGGGGATTCGCCTTACTCTGCGGGCTGATAAATCAAAAATTGAGTATTGCAGCACTCATGCAGAAACAAATGTTCCCGATCGAAGACGAACTCGAGCCCAGTAGCTTTTCATGGGTACGCGAACCGGATTTCACCCCACCCGGAGAAGATGGCGGACTTGACGCTTGCCTCGCCCATGAGTTTTCCATTCCTCGTGCTGGCGAGTTAAAGTCATTATTAGAGATTTTTTTAACAAACATCGTCAGTACAGTAAAAGCCAAGGCAGGCGTAGTGCAACTAACCCCGACAGACGGCCGCATACTCAAGGTAATTAGCTCCACAGACATCCCCTCCGATTTACAGACCGCCGCGGAAAGTTGCATTGAGATGAATTGCGCTTCCAGCCAAGAAACAAGCGAGAGGATTCCATTTCTTTCTCATGATTTCAGCAAGCGAAATTTATTGCTCTTTGTTAATTGTGAGTATTGCCGTTTTAAGTCAAGAGTGTCAGCTCAGCTAGAAGCGACGAACCCAGCCCTCCCTCCGCTGGGAAGCCTAACGCTCTTTTTTGATCGTCCCGAAGAAATCACGCCGCAAATTCTCGACACGATTTCTGCTTTCTCAAAAGTAATGAATATCACGATTGAGCATACGCACATAAATCGTGAGGCAAAGCGTGTGGAGTTACTTAAAGAGCGCATTGATATTGCGAACGATATTCATGACTCGGTTGCCCAAACATTGACCTATGCCAGAATGAGAATGAGCTTGTTGCGCGAGGCGGTGCTAGCGAATGATGTCGAGAAAGCCACTAAATATGTTAGCGACCTAGATGAAGCCCTCGAAATTGGGCAACGGAATACGCGCACGATCATTTCCGATCATCGCTGCGAACTTAACCATAGAGGACTATCCGCCTCATTACATGATCTAATTAGTGAGTTTCACTCACGTCACGAAATTGCCATTGAGTATCACAATAATTTAATTGATCTTGAGCTACCTCTTGAATATGAGATTCAGGTGTACCACATTGTGCAAGAAGCCCTGAACAATATCGCACGTCATTCAGGTGCTAGCCACGCGCGCCTTTTTGTTGAGGAGCGTTTTGGCTATTTCGTTTTCACGATTGAAGATAATGGTAGTGGCGCATGCACCTTTACACCTGTCGAAGGGCATTACGGCATGAAGATCATGCGTGAAAGAGCTGCACACATAGGTGGCAAAATTGAGGTTAGGGGCGCAGCAGGTTTAGGTATGCAAGTGCAATTATTTTTTCCCCAACCCTCGTTGGACTGGAGAGCAGAAAATGAATGAGAAATTAAAAGTTGTTCTAGTAGATGACCAGTCCTTATGCCGTCGCGGGCTGAGCGAATTGTTGGTGCATAGTTATGATTTCACCGTACTCGGCACCACTGACAACTTCGATGATCTATGCAAATTACTGGATCAAAAACCTGATTTATTTATTATTGACCTACGCATGAAACCGCTGGACGGCATATCCATGTTACAGCAGCTACGCAAACAAGGTTATACAACTCCTGCTGTGATGCTCACCATGAGCGACTCTGAAGTTGATTTAAAAAATGCTATTCGCGCAGGCGTGCGTGGCTACCTGCTAAAAGATATGGCGCCGGACGAAGTTGTCGATGCAATCCGCCGCGTAGCGGGAGGAGAGCTAGTGGTTGCGCCAACAATGACCGTTAAAATGATTGAAATGTTGCGCGATGGCGACACCGAACAAGAGCCTAAAAATTCACTCAAGCTACTAACCGAACGCGAACGCGAAATTTTGCAATTACTCTCTCGTGGAGAAAGCAACAAAGCGATCGCGATGAACCTAAAAATCAGCTATGACACCGTCAAACAGCATGTGCGGCATATTCTGAACAAGCTAAATCTTTCTTCACGCGTAAAGGCCGCCGTTTTGTTTACACAGGAACAAAACGGCTCGTCCAACGAAACGCCCCCGTCTAACTCTTAACCCCATTTTCACTTCAGGGTTATCTTTCAATAACCCGAAATAGCTATAGACGCAATAAGGATGGATTGCGCCTAATAGCGCCGCTACGAAAAGATGGGTGGCCAAATTCGCTTTTCTATTGAATCGAAATAGATTTATCACTTAACAGCCAGTGAAGTATAGACAAATTGCCCATCCTCGCGAGCTACGACTAGCTCTATCTATAAAATTTTAAAAATCACATAGGAAAAAATATGGCACACATCGTCATTATGGGAGCAGGTATCGGAGGCATGCCAGCAGCATACGAAATGCGCGCGGCACTCGACAAAACACACAAGGTAACAGTTGTTTCTAACAGTGAAAATTTTCATTTCGTCCCATCGAACCCTTGGGTTGGCGTTAAGTGGCGTGAACGTAAACAGATCGAATTTCCGGTGCGCACTTATCTTGAGCGCAAAAATATCGGCTTTATCTCAACAGGCGTAAAGCGCGTTCATCCAGAAAAAAACCAGCTCGAACTCAATGACGGCTCTAACCTTGATTATGATTACTTAGTAATCGCAACGGGGCCAAAGCTAGCCTTTGACGAAGTTGAAGGCTTAGGTCCTCACGGTGGTCATACACACTCCGTGTGCCACGTAGATCACGCGATGAAATCTCATGATGAGTGGGATAATTTCTGCAAGCACCCAGGGCCAATCGTGGTTGGCGCAGTGCAAGGCGCTTCATGCTACGGGCCTGCTTATGAATATGCTTTCATCATGGACACCGACCTGCGCAAACGTAAATTGCGCACTAAAGTACCAATGACTTTTGTTACCGCCGAGCCATATATTGGCCATCTAGGTTTGGGTGGCGTAGGTGACTCAAAAGGCATTCTCGAATCTGGTATGCGCGACAAAGGCATCAAGTGGATTTGCAACGCAAAAGTAACCAAAGTTGAAGCAGGAAAAATGTTCGTTACCGAGCACGACGACATGGGCGTTGAGAAGAAGCAACATGAGCTGCCATTTAACTACAGCATGATGTTGCCGGCATTCAAAGGCGTTGACGCAGTTTTTGGCATTGAAGGCCTAACTCAAGCGCGCGGCTTTATCATTGTTGACAAACACCAGCGCAACCCTAAGTACAAGAACGTCTTTGCAGTGGGCGTTTGCGTTGCGATCCCTCCCGTTGAGCCAACACCTATTCCTGTAGGCACACCGAAGACTGGTTACATGATTGAGTCAATGGTGACTGCAACCGTTCACAACATTCACGCCGACCTGACCAATACGCCCGCAGATCAAGAGGCCACATGGAATGCGGTTTGCTTGGCCGACTTTGGCGATGGCGGAGTTGCTTTCGTCGCGATCCCGCAAATTCCACCGCGTAACGTGAACTGGTTCTCTGAAGGCAAGTGGGTTCACCTCGCAAAGATTGCATTCGAGAAATACTTCATCCGCAAGATGAAGAAAGGCACCTCTGAGCCATTCTACGAAGGCAGCATTTTGAAGATGATGGGCATTGAAAAACTGAAGTAAGTTTTTATCTCAACGAAAGCCCCCGACCTCACTGATCGGGGGCTTTTTCATTTACACTCATGCAAAATTAATTTGCGACCTCTCTTTAAGGAAAAATATGCAACTCGACAACAGTAGCCTAGATCTCATTTTTCGCAACGCCCGCAGCCACAATGCTTGGCTAGATAAACCGGTTAGCGATGACTTGTTACGTCAGCTTTACGACCTTATGAAATGGGCTCCCACTAGCGCGAATTCGAGCCCTGCACGAATCGTATTTGTAAAAAGCACTGCCGCCAAACAGCGCTTACTCTCAGCCATGATTCCCGGTAATGAAGAAAAAACACGCACAGCGCCTGTCACCGCAATCGTCGCACAAGATTATGAATTCTACGAAAAGTTACCGGCCTTGTTTCCTCATGCGGATGCTCGCTCTTGGTTTCTAGGTAATCAAGCACTCATTGATGCCACTGCATTTCGCAATAGCTCGCTACAGGGCGCATATCTGTTGCTAGCGGTGCGCGCACTTGGGCTTGATGCAGGCCCTATGTCTGGCTTTGATAGTGAAAAAATAGATCAAGAATTTTTTGCTGGCACAAAAATAAAATCGAATTTCATGATCAACATTGGTTATGGTGATGCCAACAAACTTTTCCCGCGTGGCCCTCGCTTATCTTTTGACGAAGCCGCACAGATTTTGTAAGGAAAAATAGGCTACCTTACGATTGCCCAAAATAAGAGAAGTAGGAAGAGCGAGCATTTCACTCGATTAGCCTCCCTCGTTAATTCGTCTTCCATGTAGCATCTGTGAAGGCATAGCCCCGAACATATCGACATTCGTTCGACATCTCAGCACACTCGGTTTCGTCCAGACTCTTTGGCTTGATATAACATCTCATCAGCCTTCTTGAGTAGCTCCGCAGGTAACATATCAGCATTTGGCACAACACTGGCCACCCCTACACTCACGGTCACACTACTGGATGCGTCCGAATGTTCATGAGGGATGTGTAAACTTTCCACACGACTGCGAAAGTGTTCGGCAATTGCACGGGCACCGGCGATATCGGTTTCTGGCAGGATCATCACGAACTCCTCACCACCATATCGTGCTGCCAAATCTGAAGGGCGCTCAACGGAAAGCGCTAGCGATGCAGCCACCTTTTTCAGACATTCATCGCCCACTCCATGTCCATAGTTATCGTTGTAACGTTTGAAATAATCGATGTCCGCCATGACCAGTGACAGTTGCGCACCAGAGCGTAGAGAACGCTTCCATTCGCTTTCCAGCGTCTCATCGAAGCGCCGCCGATTGGGAATGTTGGTCATGCCGTCGAGCATGGCCTGCGACTCCAACAGATCGGTCTTTATTTTGAGATTAATATGGTTGCGCACACGTGCCGCCACGATGGGCAAGTGAAAAGGCTTGGCGATGTAGTCCACCGCGCCCAAGCTCAGACCATACTCCTCATCCAGCGCATCGGCTTTAGCGGTAACAAATATCACCGGAACATTTTTTGTCTCGGGCGCCTGCTTCAAACGCCGGCAGACTTCATAACCATCCATGTCCGGCATCATCACGTCCAGCAATATCAGATCCGGTGCGCCCACTTTAGCGATGATCTCAAATGCGGCTTTGCCGCCACCCGCCACTCTGACGCGGTAATCCATGCGTAGCGCCTCTGCCAACACTTGAATATTGGTAGGCGTGTCATCCACGATCAGGATAAGCGGGCTATTTTCCTTATTTTGCATTGCGTAATTACCTTCTTAAATTCATTTACCCTCTCCCTAACCCTCTCCCGCACGCGGGCGAGGGGACTCAATTTCAGACCGGCGCAAGCAATCCAGGCGCTGCATCACCCACCTGACTCAGTGTGGCCATTTCGTCAATCGACAGCACATGATTCACGGAAAGAATGATGACAAATTTGCCGTTGATCTTGCCCATGCCGTGAATAAAGTCGGCACGGATTTTGGCGCCAAAGGAAGGGGTCTGTTCAATCTCTGTATCGGGAATTTCCAACACCTCGCTAACCGTATCGACTACCACGCCGACATCCTGTTTTTCATCTCCCGTTTCGATTTCAATAATCACGATGCAGGTACGCCGCGTCACGTCACCGGCCTTGCGACCAAAGCGTAGCGCCATGTCCACCACCGGCACTACACTTCCGCGCAGGTTGATCACCCCGCGAATGAATGCGGGCATCATCGGTACCGTGGTCAGGCTGCCGTATTCGATGATTTCCTTGATGTTGAGAATGGGAATGGCAAACATCTCGCCGCCCAGCAGGAAAGTCAGATACTGGCTCTGCCCCTCATCGGCAGCTGCCACTTCAGCTTGCCGCTCCGCACGTACAATTGCACCCATAGCCATCTCCTAGAATCGGACGAAATCGTTTTCGTTCTGTCCAACGTCAGTATTTTTTCGATCCGTCCTATTGGGCGTTTTGGCAACAGCCTGCCTTGAGGAAACCGGGTTGCCCGTCTGCTGTACCACAGATTTGCCGCCGCCATTGAGACTGAAGAACGCCATCAGTTGCTGCAACTTCTCGGCCTGCCCACTCATCTCCTCCGAGGTGGCCGCCAGCTCTTCCGAGGCTGCGGCATTCTGCTGGGTGGTCGTACTGAGTTGATTCATTGCACCGTTGATCTGACTGATACCGGTGGACTGTTCATCGGAGGCGGCGGTAATTTCCTGCACCAGATCGGAGGTTTTGTTGATCGACGGCACCATCGCGTCCAGCAATTTTCCGGCGCGCTCCGCCAGCTCCACGCTGGATCCAGCCACTTCGGAAATTTCCCGCGCAGCCACTTGGCTACGCTCGGCCAACTTGCGCACCTCCGCTGCCACTACTGCAAATCCCTTGCCATGTTCACCGGCACGAGCAGCCTCAATCGCCGCGTTAAGCGCCAGCAAATTGGTTTGATAAGCGATGTCATCAATGATGCCGATCTTGGCGGCAATTTGCTTCATCGCCGTGACGGTGGATTTCACCGCATCGCCGCCATCTACCGCTTCCTGAGCCGCTTTAGATGCCATGCCGTCGGTCACCTTGGCATTTTCCGCA
>JAUYFR010000323.1 GCA_030690855.1 Gallionellaceae bacterium | reverse complement strand
AAAAGTGGGGCGCCCACAATGGCTGCGTTGGATCGGCGCCTCTATTGCCCTATTCGGCGGCGCACTTTATTTCGCCGGTTAATCGCGAATGCACGAAATGTCGCTGGCAGAAAGCGTGCTGCAAATCATCCAAGATTCCTCAGCCGCAGAAAACTTCCAGCGAGTTCGTGGTGTCACGTTAGAAATTGGCAAACTGTCTGCGGTTGAACCCGAGGCGATGCGCTTTTGTTTTGATGCCGTCACGCGCGGCTCAATTGCAGAAGGTGCGACTTTAGAAATTATCGAAACAGCGGGTGCGGGAATTTGCTTAGCTTGCAGCGCCAGTGTTGAGATGCAAGAAAAATATGGTCTTTGCCCTCATTGTGGCAGCGCACATTTGAAAGTCACGGCAGGTGATCAGATGCGGGTCAAAGATATCGCTGTTGAATAAAATTACCTAGGAATAAATTATGTGTACGACCTGTGGTTGCGGAGGACATGATGCGCTGATCGGCGGCAAGCGCCCTACCCGTTCTAAAAAAGAGGGGCCAATTTCGTTTCGCGCGCCGCACAGTGTTGTACCTCACCATCACCATGCGCCTGCCGATACGGTGCAATCGCGCATTGTCCAAGTTGAAAAAGACTTACTCAATAAAAACAATAACTTAGCTTTAGGCAATCGTAGCTATTTTGCGGCACAAAATATGCTCGTATTGAATCTCGTTTCTAGCCCTGGCTCGGGTAAAACCACGCTATTGGTACGCACGCTGGAAATGCTCAAAGACAAGCAGACAATCGCAGTCATTGAAGGCGATCAGCAAACTGAAAATGATGCCGAGCGCATTCGAGCAACAGGCATTCCTGCCATTCAAATCAACACTGGCAAAGGGTGTCATCTCGATGCCAGCATGATCGGACACGCACTCGATCAACTCACTTTAGCGAAAGGCTCGCTACTATTTATTGAGAACGTCGGCAATCTCGTCTGCCCTGCTGCATTTGATCTTGGCGAAGCCGCAAAAGTAGTCGTACTCTCGGTAACCGAAGGTGAAGACAAGCCACTCAAATACCCCGACATGTTTAGCGCTGCACGCCTGATGTTGCTAAACAAATGCGATCTGTTGCCGTACTTAACTTTTGATGTTGAATTAGCGATTGCCAATGCGCGGCGAGTAAACCCCAACATCGAAATCATTCAACTCTCGGCCACCAACGGCGCGGGTATGGATGAATGGCTGAATTGGATTAGTCGCGAACAGGCCACTGCCAATTGATGAGCTGCAACATCGAACATGTCATTACTTTAGCTCGCTCCACCCCACCCATTTTGGCGATGGGTGCATGGTTTAATAACACACTGTGCATCACTTCTGGCGATCAGGCCCATATCAGCAAATCAGTTGGCCATCTCGATACCCCTGACGCTTGCCGTGAACATGAAAGCATTGCACGGGAATTACTCGGCGTGCTTGGCGAAAAACCTCACGCGATTGCACATGACTTACACCCCGACTTTCACTCTAGTCGTTTCGCCGCACAGCTCGCTGCCGAACTAGATGTGCCACTCATCGCGGTACAGCACCATCACGCCCATATCGCTGCGGTGTGTGCCGAACACCATTTCGATCAGCCCATTCTAGGACTCGCACTTGATGGCGTTGGGCTTGGTACCGATGGCACTGCTTGGGGCGGAGAATTACTGCAAGTAGGCTGGGCTTGTGCTTGTGTTGTTAGGGCGCTAGCCCCTTACAACCACGGCCTACCCCTTGCGGATGCGGCCCAGCCTGCGGGATTAAAGTCCGACCTACAAAAGTTGCACGGAGAATGCGAGCGTATAGGACACCTATATCCTCTCTCTTTACCCGGCGGCGACCGTGCCGCAAACGAGCCGTGGCGCATGGCGGCAGCGGTGCTACATGAGCTTGGCCGCAATGAAGAAATTGCACCGCGCTTTGCTAGCCAACCAGCGGCAAAAACCGTCGCTTCGATGTTGCAACGTCATTTAAACTGCCCGCGCACTTCCAGCATGGGACGCGTGTTCGATGCTGCTACGGGTTTGCTAGGGCTATGTCCCGTGATGGAATTTGATGCGCAAGCAGCGATCACTTTAGAGCAAGCTGCCACTCGCCACATCAATACTCATGGCATGCCAACTGCACTAATGGAAGGATGGAGAGTTTCCGCCGAGGGCCAGCTCGATTTACTCCCTACCTTGGCGTATCTCGCTACTGAAAAAGATGCTGAACGTGGCGCTGCGATTTTTCACATAACACTCATTGCTGCATTAGCAAATTGGGTAACTCTTGCATCACAGCGAACTGGTATCACTACGATTGCCTGTGGTGGTGGATGCTTTTTTAACAAGCTCCTCAACACAGGATTACGCACTCAACTTGAGAGCTCAGGACTTACAATGCTGACCTCACAAAAATTGCTTCCCGGCGACACTGCCATCGCACTGGGGCAAGCATGGGTAGCTTCAAAATTGTTTAAAAACACATGAAAGTGTTGCATGAAATCGCTTATAAAAAATTTATTGGTGTATGGCCTTTTGATTATATTTTCCGCACCAGCTCAAGCTATTGTGAATGTTGAACAAGCCATCATTGGCCAGAGCAAAGAAGGACTGCAAAATAAATTAGATATTCTCGCCAACGGAGCCAGCGGCAACACAGAAAAAAGCACTACAAAAGCAGACATGCTTAGCCTGTGGAAACATGACGATCACACTGAATTTCTTCAGCTGCAATACGCTTATGGTAAAAGCAATGGGAAAACTGATACAGACCAAGCCTTTGCACATTTACGTCATCGAACCGCGATCACACCTGCTTGGGCGGTTGAAGCTTTCACGCAAGTCGGCAGAAATACTTTTTCTCGTTTAACTCAGCGTACTCTGCTTGGTGGCGGCATTCGCTGGACTCTATTTGAGGAAGATGTGAAATCTGCTGGATATTTAGGGCTAGCTGCGTTCCATGAAAAAGAAACACTCAGTGACAAACTGGGCACGAATGATCCTATTCACAGTGAATTATGGCGTGCAAGCAGCTATCTGGTATTGAAGCGCAAACTAAATGAGCAGGTACGTATTTACAGCACCACTTACTATCAACCTGCAACTGCCGATCCAACAGATTATCGAGTGTTAGAACAAGCATCGATGCTGGTCAAAATGGGAGAGAATCTCGACCTTAAAGTCAGCTTAGATATTGCTTTCGATTCAAAGCCACCGCAGACTGTCCAGCAACGTGACGTTGTATATAGCACTGGTTTGGAATTTAGTTTTTAAACGATGCAAAATAGCCTGAGCTAAAAAAGGAAATCAAAACATGTGTCTCGCCATTCCCGCACTCGTTGTTGAATTATTGCCTAATGACATGGCACGTATCGAGCTTGATGGTTTACGCAAAGAAATCTCGCTGTCACTAGTTGAAGGCGTTGCCGTAGGCGACTATGTGATTATTCATGTGGGCTATGCCTTGCAGCGACTTGATCCCGAAGAAGCGGCACAAACGCTAGCCTTGTTTGCCGAATTTCAGCAGTCCAACGCATCATGAAATACGTCGATGAATATCGCGACGGTGAACTTGCCAAAAATCTCGCCGCCAGCATCCACCAAGAATCTCATCTCGATAAAACTTATCGCCTAATGGAGTTTTGCGGCGGGCATACGCATGCGCTGTCTCGCTATGGTTTACTCGGCATGCTGCCAGCCAACGTGCAGATGATTCATGGCCCAGGTTGCCCGGTATGTGTGTTACCCATCGGACGTGTCGATTTCGCCATCAAACTTGCCTTAGAACACGATGTCATTTTGTGCAGCTACGGTGATTGCCTGCGCGTGCCCGCCTCTGAGCAAATGTCTTTACTCAAAGCCAAAGCGCGCGGGGCCGATGTACGCATGATTTATTCCGCGCTGGATGCGATCAAAATCGCCACTGAAAATCCCGCACGGCAAATTGTCTTTTTTGCCATTGGTTTTGAAACCACCACCCCGCCCACCGCCAGCGTCATCAAGCAAGCACAGGCGCTTGGGCTAAATAATTTCTCGGTGTTGTGCAACCATGTGCTGACATTACCTGCGATGGAAGCCATTCTCACGCAACCTGGCGGAGTGCCGCTGCAAGGTTTAGTTGGCCCTGCGCACGTCTCCACCGTGATCGGTAGCGCACCTTATCAGCCAATTACCTCTCGCTTTCATATGCCGATCGTGATCTCTGGTTTTGAGCCGCTTGATTTGCTGCAATCTATTTTGATGTTGCTGCGCCAAGTGAATGAAGGCCGCGCTGAAGTAGAAAATGAATTTACTCGCGCCGTCACACCGCAAGGCAATCGCAAAGCACAAGCACTGGTGGATGAAGTTTTTGAAATACGCGAATCATTTGAGTGGCGCGGCTTAGGCACACTCCCTGTTTCTGGCTTAAAAATTCGCAAAGCCTTCGCTCAATATGATGCCGAACAGCGCTTTCCTGATTTAATTTATCGCAGCGTACCCGACCATAAAGCCTGTGAATGCGGCGCTATTTTGCGCGGAGAAAAACGTCCGCAAGACTGCAAGATATTTGGCACCGTCTGCACACCAGACAATCCCATCGGATCATGTATGGTGTCGTCGGAAGGTGCGTGTGCCGCGCACTACACTTATGGCAGAAGCTCAGGTGAGTAACAGGATTGCGGCGTAGGCTAACATGAGCAACGCGAATGTTAAGAGGCGAAGCCTCGGCCGAAACCACAATCCCATCGGATCATGTATGGTGTCGTCGGAAGGTGCGTGTGC
>JAUYFR010000302.1 GCA_030690855.1 Gallionellaceae bacterium | reverse complement strand
AGTTGGACGCGCCCACTCATATCTTGCAGTGTGGCGAAACTGGCTTTGCCCATCACTCGTTTAAGCATCATGCGTCCTGCTACGGCAACTTTAATGCTTTCGCTTTCTAGTTGCTCTTTAGCGTGCTCGCCAAAAGCTTTGTGTAGATCGTCGGCAAGGTTGGTGCGATTGAAGTCATTGGGGAAGGCGATGCCATTTTTTCGCAACTCATTTAACTTGGCGCGACGTTCAGCGATGATCTGATTCTCTTCTTGTGCGGCTACGATAGGTTCGGTTGTCATGGTACTTGGCTAAAATTAGGTTAAATATATTAGGTTGATTTTCAGGCGCACGATTGTGTCACGAATGTTCTATGGGGTGCAATTTAGAGATAATTTCCAAGCGTTTTTTAACATCGCGGATTAAATCGTGAATCAAAAAAATATCAAGCTGCTGCGTATAGATTTTCGGGTGTCAGTATTTCGTCATCGTCAGCCCTGTTGCTACGAAAAAAGCGCTATGTCCACAGGTGTTGGCGAATTTTGATGAGCGCAATCATCATCGCCTCATCTTCATCGTCGTAGCGTTTTTCTATGTCGTGCAGTGCATCCAGCAAGAGTTTGCTTTCAGCGCGTTCTTCATCTGTTTTGTCGTTGAAGAGCATTGACCAAGAATTATCATCCTTGTCCGCATGAGCGACACGCCTGCGCTCACAGAATTCGTTCCAGCCGGATTCGTCGTGAGGATCTGAGCGACAGGGACGAATGTGTTTCCACCAGTCATACAAGCGTTTCTGTTCCATTGCGGCGAGCGCTTGTGGTGTCGGTGTGCCGTATGTTGGGTCTGCTTTGTCCATCCACTCGTCGTTGAATTTTAGAGTGCTTTCCCATTCGAGATAATCCAATCCCGCTTGCGGGCAGCGCCATATACCCCAACGCAACCAGCGCCATCCACCGCGCCACCACGGCAATTTGTATTGCGCGCGTTTTTCATCGCTGAATACGCAATGGTGGTACGCCTTTTCTACTTCGATAAAGTCCACCAGTTCAGTGAACATGCCGTGCAGCAGGCGATTATCAATCGAATGATATTCACCCAGCTCAAGCCCTGTCCTGATGTAATTAGTTTTGCTTACATAGCGATTGAACAAATAGAAACGGACATCGCAAACTTTATCGTAAGGCCACCAGATAAAGTTTTGCGCATCGTTGAGGAATTCTTCAGTGAACCAGAAAACGACTGGATGACTTTTACGCACTTCCTTGCGCCATTCAGCCCATTCCTCAGAGGTGCCGCTGTCCATCTTCGGACGCGCGCCAAACCTGATGGAAACCCACTTGGCAAACTTGCTGCATGACCAGTAGTTAGCTCGTTGTGCCATTGGCATCGTCCTTGGGAAATGGTCAGGCCTTTGGTGCTTCAACCGCAGGCGATAATCCGGCTGCGGCAGCGCGTTTTTTCAGGCGCTGGTCGAAACTTAAAAATGTGCTGCAAAAATCGGCGCGAGCCAAGTGCAGAGCATCAGCGAAATCCAGTCCTTGCTGATAAGCATCCAGCGCGGCGAGCACAATGCTGCGGTCTTCGATTTGCACATTTTCTAGGCCGCATAGCGACTCAAATACTCGCTGGATGTCTTTGCGCGAGAGTTCGTAAAAGCCACGCATTACCCACTCAAATTCCAGAACCACCGATACAGGCACAAACACTGCGCCGGACAGCGCCGCAATCGCAGCAGGGCGTTGTCGCGCAGCCTCACGATCATCCTCGTCATTAATGAAAAAACGCGCCAGCACATTGGTATCTACCGCATTCATTTTGGCTTGCTCAGCAACGAGGCGGGATCAAAATCAGCGAGATTGCGCGCCTTGCCTTTTGATGTCGCCGTCACCATCCCGGCACAAGCGGCAATGCTGGCCGCTTTGATCGGGCGAGAAACCACCAGCCGCACACCGTCCGGCTCCTCGATGATCTCCATCTGCGTGCCCGCCATCAAGCCGAGCCTCCGCCGGATATCGGCGGGGAGAACGACTTGCCCTTTGGATGAAACTGTCATGGTTGCCATTCTGTCCTCGTCTTTAAAGTTGCCATGCACGAACTATAGCATATTGGCTTACCAAGTAAGATGGTTGGTGTGGGCGGGCTCATAAGTATCCTTCTTGCTCACCCTTTTCGCCCTGCACTAGCATCCACTCAAGTAGTTCAGAGAGCGGGGCGGGGAGTACATGTTTTTGTCTCAGTGCGTCCAGTTGTAATTTGTCCCCCTCGGTCAGCGGTTTGCGCACGCGCAAGGAGGCGAGGTCGGATGCCTCCATCTTCCATGGGTGCCACGCGATACCGCGCTCGCGCCACAACTCGGCCGCTTTAAGAGCGATGGCGATGCCAGCCGGGTCGGGGTCGCAGGCGATGTGTGCTGGGGCGGGAACTCGGTCGAGTAATTGTCCGACAGTGGTGTGCCACCAACTTGGAGGATAGCCGGGTAGCCAAATCACACCAACATTCGGTTCGCGTTTTTTTGCAACGCGTTCAAAACTGGTACGGTTCTCTATTAACTGCCAATAGCTGACGGATCCGGTCATCGCCGTTGCGGCATGCACCGAGGAGGGAGTAAGTGC
>JAUYFR010000300.1 GCA_030690855.1 Gallionellaceae bacterium | reverse complement strand
AAGCGCGACTGGATCGGCGTGATGGATGAATTCTGGAAAGGTTTTTCCGGGCTCATCAAAGAAAAAACCAACATTGACCGTCCGGTGGAATTGATTGATGAGGCGTGCCCAGACTGTGGCAAACCGCTAGCCAAAAAGCTCAGCCGTTATGGCAGCTTTATTAGTTGCACCAACTACCCTGAGTGCAAATACAAACGCAGCCTCAGCGGCGAAAGCCAAGACGATGCCGCCGCGCGGGTAGAAATGGGTGTGCATCCCGAAACTCAGCAAGCCGTATTACTGCTGAAAGGTCCGTACGGTCACTATGTCCAGCTGGGCGAAGTGGAAGAGGGTGCCAAAACCAAACCAAAACGCGTGTCATGGCCCAAGGAAATGCCCGTTGATCAAGCGGATTTAGAAAATGCGCTAAAACTGTTATCACTACCAAAAGATCTCGGTTTACACCCAGAGACCAACAAAAAGGTCATTGTTAACATCGGACGCTTTGGCCCTTATATTGGTCACGATGGCAAATTCAAATCTATTCCACGCACCGACAGCATCTTTGATATTGCATTAGACCGGGCCGTTGAATTGCTGGCTCAAGCCAGAGACGGCGGAGCAACCGTATTACGTACCTTAGGCGACCACCCAGAGGACAAAGCGACCGTTGAAATTTGTAGCGGCCGTTACGGCGCTTACGCACGTCATGGCAAGATTAATGCAACCCTACCAAAAGATATTTCGCCGGATGACATTACACTAGAAGAAGCGCTGGAACTAATCGCCGCCAAAGTGGCGAAAGGTCCATCAACGAAGCCTTCACGCAGACCTGCCGCCAAAAGGGCCACCAGCAAAACGACCAAGACAAAAGCAACACCTAAAGCCAAAGCTGAGCCAAAGACCGCGAAAACGGTGACTAAAAAGGTTGCGGCGAAGAAAAAAACAGTGAAAAAACCCGCCGCCAAGAAAGCGGCAGCTAAAAAGGCCGCAAAGGCCAAGGAATAGGTTTTCGACTAATTTGAATCCCCCCCCCCTGCCGCATAGATATTGTGCGGCTGTAGCTCGTTTTACAAGGCCTGCTCTGCAGGCCTTCTGTTTATTGGGTTACAAGGCAACTTTACTGCTTAGTTTAAAAAAATCGAGCCTGACCGCTTCGCTCTATTTTCGTGTTAGGTTACAGAGATTATTGAACACAGAGTAATACTTTTTGAAAAATCATTACGTTGTTCCCGCTGCTCGGGTTATTAAATGTGTTGATGTACAAAAAACCAAAACTTTCAAACAACGTGCGACTTCCGATATTGCTTTCGCGAATGGTACATTGGAGCAAACGAGCGCCTTTTGTACGAGCAACGCGCTCCGCCTCACACAATAACCATTTGGCATATCCTTTTCTCGTTTGAAATTCGGCCACAGTAAGATGAAGAATTTCAGTTTGGTACCACTGAACGCTCTTTACTTGAACACACGCAACAACTTCATTTGCATCTGAGAAGCGACAAATATAACTATCCGCATGGTCAAGAACACTCTTACGCGTGAGCTTTTGGGTAAGCTGGTTTCGCTCGTTTAATAGTGTTGCAATCTGATCGGCATGTGCATTGGTGAGAGTCATGTTGTACTCACTAACATTAAAATTGAACAATTCCCCAACGGCAAACCATCCTACTCAAATACAGGGTTGAATCATCGACGCCTGATTTCCAAAACAGAATCCGGGGCATTTTCCCAGCGCACGGGTTTAATTCCTCCTTGGCAACCACTCACGCTCGATCTATAAGAATTAATTCCGGTTACTTGCCCAGCGTTAAACCAAATAATTTTATGGTCATTCCACCCAAACCCAGCTCCAGAAACGCAATATTGCCAAGCCTCTTGTTGCCCGCTTATTTGGCGGTCTGCTGGTGTCCCCATAACATCAAGAACCGCCTTCTTAGAGTCTCCAACATTCAAGAGGATAGTTTTATTTTCGAGTGTTCCGCAACCCGACAGAAAAAAGAAAAGAAGTAAAACCAATATCTTTATTATTGAAATATGCATAACAGCTCTCCGTGTAACTCACTAACTTTCAGCAAACAACTCCTTTTTTCTGGTTAAGGCAACTCGCTCTTTAGACATCCAAATTCTTCACACCTAGCGCATTCTGCTCAATAAACGCACGGCGTGGCTCAACCACGTCACCCATCAACGTCGTAAATATTTCATCAGCAGCAATAGCATCTTCAATTTGTACGCGCAGCAAAATACGGTTCTTCACGTCCATGGTGGTTTCCCACAGCTGCTCTGGATTCATCTCGCCCAAGCCTTTGTAGCGCTGAGTGCTGACACCGCGCCTGGCTTCTTCCAGTAACCATTCAACGCCCTGTTTGAAACTGCTCACGGCACGTCGTTGTTCGCCGCGCACTACATACGCGGTCGGCGTAATTAAACCCTCCAGCGCCTGGGCTGTCTGGCGGATTTGTACATAATCACCGCTTTGCAGGAAGTCTTTGTCCAGATAACTTAACGAGTAGTTGCCGTGATAAATCTTTTCCAAACGCAAGCGTAACTCACCACTTTCATCACTCTCAATTTCGGCTTTAATAACGCCACCACAAGCAGCTTCTAGCAGTTGTGCGCTCTTTTGCGCTTGAGTGGAGTCATCTAATGACAGGGTAGGGAGGATAAGCAATGCATGGCTGGCCTCGGGCGCAATGAAGCGCGACAGGCGGTCAATCACGGCTTCCGCGAGGAAGTATTGCTTGGCGATTTGCTCTAGTGCCTCGCCTTGGATCGGCGTGGTTTCGAGTGCTGGATAGAACATTGCGTTATTTAAAGCAGACTTGAGCAGGTAGCTTTTCATCTCATGTTCGTCTTTGAGATAACGCTCATCCTTGCCTTGCTTGATTTTGTACAGCGGCGGTTGAGCAATGTAAATGTGGCCGCGCTCGACCAGCTCTGGCATTTGACGATAGAAGAAAGTGAGCAGCAGGGTGCGGATGTGCGCTCCGTCTACGTCCGCGTCCGTCATAATAATAATGCGGTGATAACGCAATTTATCTGCGTTGTATTCCTCTTTGCCGATGCCGGTGCCCAGCACGGTGATGAGAATAGCGATTTCCTGCGAGGCAATGAGCTTCTCAAAACGAGCCTTTTCTACGTTTAAAATTTTTCCCTTGAGGGGCAAAATCGCTTGAAACTTACGATCGCGACCCTGTTTGGCGGAACCACCCGCAGAGTCACCCTCGACCAGATACAACTCAGAGAGCGCGGGGTCTTTTTCCTGACAATCGGCCAATTTACCAGGCAGACCAATTCCGTCCAAAATTCCTTTGCGACGCGTTAGCTCGCGTGCTTTGCGTGCCGCATCACGAGCGCGTGCCGCATCAATAATTTTGCTGCAAATAATTTTAGCGTCAATTGGGTTTTCTTGTAAAAAGTCACTTAGCTTTTGCGCTACAACCTCTTGCACGGCGGGTTGCACTTCACTAGAAACCAGCTTGTCTTTTGTTTGTGACGAAAATTTTGGATCAGGCACTTTGACCGAAAGTACGCAGGTTAACCCTTCGCGCATGTCATCGCCCGCAGTTTCTACCTTGGCTTTTTTCGCCAATTCATGTTCTTCAATATATTTGTTAATGACGCGAGTCATCGCCATACGTAAACCAGTCATGTGCGTGCCGCCATCGCGCTGGGGAATGTTATTAGTGAAGCACTGCACAACTTCTGAATAACTATCGTTCCACTGCATCGCAACATCAACAACGATATTGTCTTTTTCGCCGCTTGCCTGAAAGCACTTTGGATGAAGCACAGATTTACTTTTGTTCATGTACTCCACAAAGCCACGCACACCTCCAGAATAAGCAAAATTCTCGCCTTTTCCAGTGCGTTGATCAACCAGTTCAATCTTTACGCCGTTATTTAAGAATGAAAGTTCACGCAACCGCTTTGCCAAAATATCGTAGTGAAACTCAACATTACCAAAAATCTCTTTATCCGCCAGAAAATGGACCTCAGTACCCTTTTTATGACTTTCTCCCAATACTCGTATTGGAGAAACCTCTACACCATTTTGGGTTTCGATCAAACGGTCTTTTACAAAACCTTTTTCAAACTCTATGCCATATTTTTTTCCATCGCGGTACGTAGTTAATTTAAGCCACTCTGATAAACCATTAACACAACTAACACCAACCCCGTGCAAACCCCCGGATACTTTATAGCTATTTTGATTAAATTTTCCACCTGCATGAAGTACTGTTAAAACAATCTCTGCGGCAGAGCGCTTTGGTTCATGTTTGTCATCAAACTTAATTCCAATAGGAATTCCACGGCCGTTATCTGAAACAGAAATTGAGTTGTCTCCATGAATAATGACTTTAATATCATCACAATGGCCAGCCAACGACTCATCAATCGCATTATCAACAACTTCAAACACCATATGATGCAGACCTGTTCCATCGGATGTATCTCCAATGTACATTCCCGGCCGTTTACGAACGGCCTCTAGCCCTTCGAGTTGTTGAATGCTTGATTCGTCGTAGTTATCGCTCATGTTTTTTCCAAAATTATTGTTTCACGTGAAACTTGTAATTAAATGCGCATTGGCATGACTACATATTTAAACTCTTCTTCTCCTGGAACGGTAATCAAAATACTACTGTTCGGATCTCCAAATGAGAATGTTACTTCTTGCGCTGGTGTGTTGTTTAGCCCATCAAGCAAATAATTTACATTAAAACCAATATCCAATGCCGGACCATGATATTCATTTTCAATATCTTCTTGGGCCTCTTCTTGTTCACTATTGCTACTGATAATACGTAAATTCTTTTCTGTTAGAACAAATCTCACGCCCCTAAATTTTTCATTGGATAGAATTGCTGCTCGCTGAAGGGCTTGCACAATAGTTAATCGATCCAGTTGTAGATGATTTGTATAATTAGGAATCACTCGTTCGTAGTCTGGAAACTTACCATCAATTACTTTTGAAGTTAATACAATATCTGCAAAAGTAATCCTGACTTGTTTTTCAGCTAACTCTAGCTCAATCGGGTCTTCATTATTAGAAAGAAGTTTTGATAATTCATTGACAGTTTTTCTAGACAAAATCACTTCTTTTTTTGGGCCTTCGTTTTCTATACTTGCGCTGACATAGGCTAAACGATGACCATCCGTAGCAATCAGTCTAATAATGTTATTTTCAATTACTAATAAAACACCATTTAAGTAATAACGAATATCTTGTTGCGCCATCGCATATTGAACTAATGCTAAGAGTTTTTTTAGTAACCCTTGCTTTAAAACAATTTTAGTAGCGCCTTCAATTAAGTTTGTAACTAATGGAAAATCTTGTGCAGGTAATGTTTGTAAACTAAATTTACTTTTATTAGCTTTGATTAGCAGTTTGTTTTCTTGAATATCTAGCGATACTTGGCTTTGATCAGGCAAAACTCGAAGAATTTCTTGTAATTTTTTTGCTGAGACCGTTACCGAACCGATGGCTGCTCCTGCCTCTAACTGATGTTGTGTGGAAATTTGTATCTCTAAGTCGGTTGCGACTAATTTAATGGTACCAACATTTTTTTCTATTAAAACATTAGAAAGTATTGGTAGCGGTTGTTTTCTTTCAACAATACCAACAACTGTTTGCAAGGGTTTGAGTATGGAATCTCGATCAATTTTTTCAATAAACATTTTATATATCCTTAATAACAATAATAATGTGATCTTTTTTTATGTATAACTCTAATTAAAACCTATAAACAATAAGTTAAGTTGTTTTTATATTGTTCACAACTCATGTTTTATATTGTTTATATATTGTGAATAACTTTTCTGTTTTCTTTTATTTATGGACTTATAAACATTTTATAAAGGGAAAATACATAGTTAATTCCTTAAGGTTTGATTAAGTAAATTGAAGTCAGAGTGTATTGAATTATCTGTATTTTTTAATTGTTCAATTGTTTTGCAAGCATGTAAAACGGTCGAATGATCTCTACCGCCAAAAGCATTTCCTATTTCCGGCAAGCTTAATTGGGTTAATTCTCTTGCTAAACACATTGCCATTTGTCTAGGCCTTGCAATAATTCTTGTTCTTTTCTTAGATAATAGATCAATTATTTTAATTCGATAAAAGTCCGCAACTGTTTTTTGAATATTTTCAATTGATACTTGTTTATTTTGAGCAGCTAAAAGATCTTTGAGAGCCTCTTTTGCTAATTCAACATTAATAGGACGTTTATGAAAACGGGCGAAAGCTTCAATTCTATTTAATGCACCTTCAAGCTCTCTAATATTTGATCGTACATGTTTGGCAATAAAAAAAGCCACATCCTCGCCAATAGGATTTTTCGATTGAGTAGATTTTTGTAAAAGAATAGCAACACGCATTTCTAAACCGGGAGGCTCAATAGCTACCGTTAAACCACAGCTAAATCGAGAGGTTAATCTTGGTTCTATCCCATTAATTTCTTTTGGAAAAGTATCGCACGTAATAACAACTTGTTTATTCTTATCAATCAAAGAGTTAAGCGTATAGAAAAACTCTTGTTGTGTTCCTGGTTTATCGGCAATAAATTGAATATCGTCAATCAATAACAAATCCAACGAGTTGTAGAATTGTTTAAATTCATCAAATTGTTTAGTTTGAAAAGCGCGAACAACATCAGAAATGTAATTTGTTGCGTGAACATAGCAAATTTTAGCCTGGTTATTTTCTTGTTTAAATTGGTTACCGATGGCTTGTAATAGGTGCGTTTTACCTAAACCGACACCGCCGTAAATAAATAAAGGGTTGTAAGTTGTTCCTGGTGAGTCTGCTACTTGAATAGCTGCGGCATGGGCAAGCTGGTTAGCTTTACCGGTAACAAAGTTTTCGAATAGTAAGGATGAATTTAGCTTGACTGAGTTTTGATAAGTTTTTTTTGCTATCGTTTTTATTTCAGCTTTAATACTTGAAGGATTATTGGGAGTTATTGCTATTTGTCTCTGTTTTTCTATGCGCAGTTCAATATGGACAGGTGTTGAAAAAAACTCAAGGGCACGCTTAGATATTTCTGGTAAAAATCGTTCTTGAATAACGTTTAATGTAAATCCATTAGGCGTAACGATTACAATTTTTTGGTCTTTAACCTCAACAATTAAGGGCTTAATCCAAGAGTTGAATTGTTGAGCAGGAAGCTGAGTCTTAAAGTAATCAAGGCAGCTATTCCAAAGTTTTTGATGAGGCATGAAAGTATTGGAGGATTAAAACTGAAGCGCATTCTACAGCTAGAAAAAAAAGTTATCCACAGGTATAAAATAAACTTGACAGGAAACAAGTAAAGTATTGTAATCGCGCGCTTTTCAACGCGAACAAGTAAGGAATAATCATGAAACGTACATATCAACCATCAGTAACTAAAAGAAAACGCACACACGGATTTTTGGTTCGTATGAAAACAAAAGGTGGAAGAGCAGTTATTGCTGCGCGTAGAGCTAAAGGTCGCAAACGCTTAGCAGTGTAATGTGACACAAAATTTTTCATATTCTAAGAGAATTCATAGTAGTGATGAATTCGAACGAATCCTGAAGAACAGGCCAATAACGAATAAGTGGATTGTTCTTCATACCTCTAAAAATGAGGCAGGGTTAGATAGAATAGGCATTATTGTAAGTAAGCGGGTTGCGGTTAAGGCAGTAACCAGAAATCGAATAAAAAGAGTTGTTCGAGAGGTTTTTCGATTAAGTACAGCTGGGAACGTTAATACTATCGACATCATTATTAGAGTAAAGCGTTCGATAATTAGCAACGAAACACCAGAGTTTAGACAGGCTTTATCTCGATTGTTAATTAATGCCAGAATAGCAACTCTATGATTCGCGTTATTTTATTCATAATTAGAGGGTATCAATATTTAATAAGCCCTCTATTTCCTCCTACTTGTCGCTTTACCCCCTCTTGTTCTACTTATTTCAGAGATGCCCTGATAAAACATGGGCTTATACGTGGAATTAAGCATGGAGTTTGGCGAATACTGCGTTGTAATCCATGGGGTGCGGGCGGTTACGACCCCGTTCCTTAGCGCGACTTTATTTTTTGGGATATTCAAAGATGGAATTTCAACGGCTTTTCTTGTTTCTTATTTTTTCCTTTTCTGCGGTAGCGCTCTGGGATGGATGGGAAAAATATCAACATCCAGTACCGCAGTCAACCATCGCCGAAAAACCAAAAGCTACGCTGCCAGAAGCGCCGTCATCATTAAGGGCGCAGCCGCAGGTTGATAGTGCAAAAGTAATTGAAGCCCCGGCAAGCGCAATTCAAGGAAAAAAAATCGTTGTTAAAACGGACAGCCTATTGGTTGAGCTAAATACGCTTGGCGGCGATATTCAAAGAGTAGAGTTGCTTCAACATAAAGATGCAACAGACAAAAATAAGGCATTTGTTTTGCTTCAGAAACAAGAAGGCCATACTTATATCGCTCAAACTGGTTTACTTGGTGAGGGCTTGCCGACGCATCGAGAGCAATTTATCTCAACGGCTGAAGAGTTTAGTTTACAAGATGGCAAAGATACCGTTTCGGTACGATTATCAGCCGGAAAAGGTGTAACCAAGGTTTTAACCTTTCATCGGAATAGTTATCTGATCGATGTTGGTTATGAAATTGAAAATCTAGGCGATAAGCCTTTATCAGTATCGGCTTACTATCAATTAGTTAGAGATGACGGCGTTCCAGAGGGCGCTTCAGCATTGGTGCCAACGTACACAGGGGCTGCCGTTTACTCTGATAAAGAAAAGTTCCAAAAGATTGACTTCTCAGAAATTGAAAAAGGAAAAACTAGTCATATAAAAATTTCGAATGACGGCTGGGTGGCAATGTTACAACACTATTTTGTGAGTGCATGGCTTCCTAGCGGAAACGCTGAACGAGAGTTTTATACAAAATCTTTAGGAAGCAGAGAATTTTCAGTTGGTACAGTTTTGACAATGCCAACAATACTGCCGGGCGGCAAAGGTGAGATTACAACCCCACTATATGTTGGCCCAGCAAGTTCAAATCTTGACAAAATTGCACCAGGACTTGGCTTAACAGTTGATTATGGCTGGCTTACTATTATTGCAACTCCATTGTTTTGGTTACTAACCTTTATTCAAGGCTGGGTTCAAAATTGGGGCTTAGCAATCATTCTGCTAACGGTCCTTATTAAATTAGTATTTTTCCCACTATCTGCTGCGAGCTACCGTTCGATGGCAAAAATGAAGGTGGTTGCACCGAAGCTAGAAAAAATCAAACAGCAATATAGTGATGATCGCGAAAAGCTAAATAAAGCGATGATGGATCTCTATAAAACTGAAAAAATCAATCCTCTTGGCGGCTGCTTGCCCGTATTGATTCAAATCCCGGTATTTATTGCACTTTATTGGTCAATTCTGGCGAGTGTTGAGTTGCGCCACGCTCCTTTTATTGGCTGGATTACGGATCTGTCGGTTGCAGATCCATACTACATCATGCCAGCCATTATGGGCATTAGTATGTTAATTCAAGGTAGGCTTAATCCAACACCGCCAGACCCAATACAGGCGAAGTTAATGCAGTGGATGCCAGTTGTTTTTAGCGTTGTGTTCTTCTTTTTCCCCGCAGGGCTGGTTTTATATTCCATCGTAAATAACGTGCTTTCTATTGCTCAACAATGGTACATAACACGTAGTTTAGAGGGCGGTCAAAAGGATGTTGTCAAAACTTGATGTTGTCGCGGCAATCGCTACGGCACCTGGCCGAGGGGGGATTGGTGTTATTCGTCTTTCCGGTAAAGACCTTTCGTCTTTTTTGCTTCCACTGTTTGGTCAAAAACTAATTCCTCGCCATGCTACTTATGTGCCCTTTAAGAGTGCCGAAGGAGTGGTCCTTGATTATGGAATTGGGCTGTATTTTCCAGGCCCCCACTCTTACACCGGTGAAGATGTCATTGAGCTACAAGGACACGGCGGAACAGCGGTTCTTGGCTTAATTCTGCAACGCTGTTTCTCTCTTGGTGCTAGACCTGCAGAGGCAGGGGAGTTTACTCAGCGCGCCTTTCTTAACAATAAACTCGATTTAGTACAGGCGGAAAGTGTAATTGATCTAATTAACGCAACCACCGAACAGGGGGTTCGCAGCGCTATGCGATCGTTACAGGGTGATTTTTCACAAGCAATACATCGTTTGCTTGCACAACTCATTGAGCTTCGTATGCAAATTGAAGCCTCGTTAGACTTTCCGGAAGAAGAAATACCTGCTCAGAATTTGGCGCGGCAAGAAAACAAACTTAATAGTATTAAGTTTGAGCTAGACCGAATTTTTGACTTAGCAAAACAAGGTGGCATCCTAAGAGAGGGCGCTCATGTGGTGTTGGTTGGAAGGCCAAACGTTGGCAAATCTAGCTTGCTAAATAGACTATCAGGAGAGGAGGTCGCCTTAGTCAGCGAAGTTGCTGGTACAACAAGAGATGCAATTCGTCAGGCAATTAATATAGATGGCGTACCATTTCACATCATTGATACGGCGGGTTTGCGCGAGTCTCAAGATGTGGTTGAGAAAATGGGAATGGAGCGCACCAAGCAAGCCATTGACAACGCCGATCTGGTTTTGCTCCTAGAGGACGCAATAAAAAAAGACGACTCTGCTACAGAAAAAATATTAGAGCAGATACCGGGCGCCATACCAAGGCTACATGTCATCAACAAGATTGATCTCGTGGGGATGGCCGCTCATGAAGAAACAAAAGACGAAATAGACTATATCTATGTGTCAGCAAAAACAGAAGAAGGCATAAATCTATTAAAGGCGAAACTATTAAAAATGTTGGGATGGCATGGAGAGTCTGGCGCCTTTATGGCCAGAGCCAGACATCTAGAGTCGCTTAACAAAGCGAAAGTTTGCTTAGCCCGAACGTCAGTAAATGCAGCGACCATGGAGCTACTTGCAGAAGACCTTAGGCTTTCGCAAGTGGCTTTAAGTGAGATAACAGGGCGCTTTACGAGCGACGACTTGTTGGGCGAAATTTTCAGTCGCTTTTGTATTGGAAAATAAATGCGCGCGTTTCACGTGAAACACTTTGCGGACATGGGCTATTTTCAATGAGTTCAATTAATGTATGATGCGCGCCTTTGATTTGGCGCGGTATAAATGAATTACCCAAAAATGTTTGATGTTATCGTTGTAGGAGGGGGGCACGCGGGGACCGAGGCTGCGCTAGCAAGCGCGCGGTTAGGTCGGACGACGTTGCTGCTCACTCACAATATTGAAACATTGGGGGCGATGTCATGCAACCCGTCCATTGGCGGTATTGGCAAGGGACACTTGGTAAAAGAGGTGGATGCGTTGGGTGGCGCTATGGCAGCGGCGACAGATGAGGGTGGAATACAGTTTCGTATATTAAACTCATCAAAAGGACCGGCGGTAAGAGCAACGCGAGCGCAAGCGGATCGTGTTTTGTACAAGGCGGCAATCCGCGGAAGGCTTGAAAATCAGTCTAATCTTTGGTTGTTTCAGCAGGCAGTTGAACGGTTAATTATGAACGGCGATGCAGTGGCGGGTGTAGAAACGCTGCTTGGTCTTCGCTTCATGTCAAAGAGTGTGGTGTTAACAACGGGCACATTTTTGTCCGGGCTAATACATGTTGGATTGTCTAATTATCCGGCGGGGCGGGCGGGTGATCCTCCTTCGGTGGCCCTGTCTAAAGATTTGCGAGAGCTGGGATTGCCAATTGGGCGTTTGAAAACAGGAACGCCCCCGCGCATAGATGGGCGTAGCATTGACTATTCAGTAATGATTGAGCAGCCGGGGGATACGCCGGTATCCGTGTTTTCGTTTATGGGGCGTGTTGAGCAGCACCCAAAACAGATGCCATGCTGGATTACCCATACCAACGTACAAACTCACGACATTATTCGCGGTGGGTTAGACCGCTCCCCCCTGTTTACGGGGGTTATTGAAGGAGTGGGGCCGCGCTATTGCCCGTCTATCGAAGACAAAATTACGCGTTTTGCCGATAAAGATGGCCATCAGATTTTTCTGGAACCCGAAGGGTTAACAACGCATGAGGTTTATCCAAACGGCATTTCGACTAGCTTGCCGTTTGATATTCAGCTCCAACTAGTGCGCTCCATTAAGGGCCTTGAAAACGCATATATTACTCGACCAGGCTACGCAATTGAGTATGACTATTTTGATCCGCGCGGACTGAAAACTTCTTTGGAAACTAAAGCGATAAAAGGCTTGTTTTTTGCGGGCCAAATTAATGGCACAACAGGATATGAAGAAGCCGCGGCACAGGGGTTGTTGGCGGGTTTAAATGCGGCACGATTTTCTACTGAAGAAGAGGCGTGGGCGCCGCGCCGTGATGAAGCCTATTTGGGTGTGTTGGTTGATGATTTAACTACACAAGGTGTGTCGGAGCCGTATCGAATGTTTACAAGTCGTGCAGAATATCGCTTGCAGTTACGCGAAGACAATGCGGATGCGCGGTTAACCGAGATCGGCCGCCAATTAGGGTTGGTAGATGCGCTGCGCTGGGCGGCCTTTGATGCAAAACGAGAAGCAGTTGCAATTGAAATAGAGCGCTTAAAGTCGACATGGGTAAACCCTAAAATTTTATCGGCTGCAGAAGCTGAGCGTGTGCTGGGGAAAAACATTGAACGTGAATATTCTCTTTATGAATTATTGCGCAGACCCGATGTTGGCTATGAAACACTTATGTCAATGGAGGGGGTGGCTTCAACAACAATTGATAAAAAAGTTGCTGAGCAAGTGGAAATTCAAGCAAAGTATCAAGGTTATATCGAACGTCAACATACCGAAATAACTCGGCATGTTGAGAATGAAATGTTGAAGCTGCCAGTTAATTTGGACTATTCATTGGTCGGCGGGTTATCAACCGAGGCACGGCAAAAACTTGAAAAGTTTCGCCCAGAAACATTGGGGCAGGCGGGTAGAATTTCGGGAATAACGCCCGCAGCGATATCTTTACTTTTAGTGCATTTAAAGCGTGGCGGGATAACCGTATCGCAGCCACTGTCAACATGACGCTAACTCAAGACCTGTCGACCGGAATTGGACAACTTGGATTGGCGGTAACCCCAGAAGAACAGCAAAAACTCTTGGATTATTTGGTGTTATTACATAAGTGGAACAAAGTCTATAATTTGACGGCAATACGGCAACAAGAACAAATGGTGAGCAATCATTTGCTGGATAGTTTGGCGGTTGTGCAGTATTTATGGCCAACTCGGTGGCTGGATGTGGGGTGTGGAGCAGGTTTGCCAGGCCTTGTAATAGCGATTGTGCGGCCAGAGTGGTCATTTACACTGTTGGACAGCAATAGTAAAAAAACCAGTTTTGTTCAGCAGGCAGTAATTGAGCTGGGTTTAAATAATGTAGAAGTGTACTGCGGGCGTGTCGAAGAGTTTAATGTTGTGAATAAATTCGATGGCATTACCTCCCGTGCATTTACTGAGGCCGCTGATTTTGTTTTTTCAACACGGCACTTATTAAAAGAGGGCGGTGGCTGGGCAGCAATGAAAGGTTCTCCTGAACAAGAGCTATTGCGATTACCGAATGACATTAGAGTTGAGCAAAACGTGGTGTTGCAAATACCTAAATTAGAGGCGGCACGCTGCTTAGTGGTAATGAGAGAAAACAAATGATCAAAATATTGGCGATAACCAATCAAAAGGGCGGGGTCGGTAAAACGACAACAACTGTCAATTTAGCAGCAAGTTTAGCAGCAGCAAAACAAAGAGTTTTGCTGATTGATCTTGACCCCCAAGGTAATGCTACGATGGGTAGCGGCATCGACAAAGCTGATTTGGCAACCACGGTTTATGATGTGCTATTAGGTCAAAAAGTGATTCGTGAAGTAAGAATAACTGCTGAACGGGCAAAATATGATGTACTTCCAGCGAATAGAGAGTTGGCAGGCGCAGAAATTGAATTGGTGGAGCTTGATGGACGCGAGATGCGTTTAAAGCTGGCCCTAGAAGTCGTTTATGATGACTATGATTATGTGTTGATTGATTGTCCGCCATCATTAAATTTACTAACACTTAATGGGCTATGCGCGGCTCGGTCAGTGATGATCCCGATGCAATGCGAATACTATGCACTTGAAGGTCTTAGCGATTTGGTTAATACCATACGTAAAGTGCGTACGCATTTAAATCCCGAATTGGAAATTGAAGGCCTGTTGCGTACGATGTTTGACCCTCGCAATTCACTTGCACAACAAGTGTCCGACGAGTTGCTGCAACACTTTGGTGACAAGGTTTATCGTACCGTTATTCCTAGAAACGTTCGGTTAGCGGAGGCACCAAGTTATGGTTTGCCAGCGCTCTATCATGATAGCCAATCAAAGGGAACTCAGGCATATCTGGCGTTAGCCGGCGAGTTACTCAATAACGCCTCGCGTTTAACAGCAAAATAAATTAGGAAAAGAAATGGTAAAACTAAATAAAGGACTGGGGCGCGGATTAGATGCACTATTGGCGGGTAGTAAAGATCAGGGTAATGATGCACTGAAAGAATTAAAAGTTGACCAGATTGTTCCAGGTAAATACCAGCCTAGAAGTCGAATGGATGAAGAGTCCTTGGCCGAGCTTGCAGCCTCGATTAAAGCACAAGGCATCATGCAACCAATTTTGGTTCGCGAACTAGTAAACGGTGGCTACGAAATTATTGCAGGAGAGCGCCGTTGGCGGGCCGCACAACTGGCGGGGCTGACGCAAGTTACTGTTTTGGTAAGGAAAGTCCCAGATAACGCTGCGCTAGCGATGGCGCTGATCGAAAATATTCAACGCGAAGACTTAAATCCACTGGAAGAAGCCGTGGGTATTCAGCGCTTAATTGATGAGTTTCAAATGACGCATCAAACAGCAGCTGATGCGGTAGGCCGTTCACGCAGTGCGGCAAGTAATTTATTGCGTTTGCTGAAACTGCCAGAACTGGTTCAAGGCATGTTAATGGATGGCAAGTTAGATATGGGCCATGCAAGAGCTTTGCTGCCGTTGGATGCTGCGCAGCTAATTTCTGCTGCTAATAAAATTATTGCGGATAACTTAACGGTAAGAGATGCTGAAAAGCTAGTGCAAGCGATGCTAAATCCGAAAGCAAAGTCGGGAAAGGCAGAAGTAAGTCGAGACATCTTGAATCTGCAAGAAGAGCTGTCGCAGGCAGTGGGCACGGCGGTTCAAATCAAGGTTGGCAAGCAAGGTAAGGGTAAGCTGATAATTGAATATACAAGCAACGATCACCTTGAAGAGATTATTGCGCGCTTAAAATAAACCATTGACGTAAATAAGCGGGCTTGAGTAGAATGTACAGCTTCAAAGATTTTGCAAGTAAAAAAGCGGTAATCTGGATCGTGCTTACGCAAATAAGCGTAACTGTTGTAATAAGCCTAATAGTGCTAATTACAACGAACGCGGGTTCGGCTATATCGGCTTTTGCGGGAGGGGCAGTTGGTTTTTTGACTAGCTTGGTTTACGCAAAAAAAATGTTTGCTCCAAAAGGATCGGACTTAAAAACAATAATAAGGTCGCATTACAGCGCCGAAGCGTATAAGTTGGCTTTCACCATTCTGTTGTTCTCATTGGTATTTACGCAGTACAAAGAGGTACACGCGCTACCGCTGTTTGCGACATATATTGCGACATTGGCGGTCTATTGGGCAGCACTAATTTTTGTGTGAAAAATTATGAGTACTGAAGGCTTATCAACTACAGAATATATTCAACACCACCTAACCAATCTTCATTCAGGAGAGGGTTTTTGGTCGCTTCACCTAGACACAATATTTGTATCTTTAATCATTGGGTTAATTGTATTTGGCACAATGTGGCTCGCTACACGTAAAGCGACGGCCGGCGTTCCGGGCCCACTGCAAAACTTTATCGAGATGGTAGTGGGTATGGTTGATACCCAAGTAAAAGATACATTCCACGGAAAAAGTGAGCTAATTGCGCCACTCGCATTAACAATCTTTGTGTGGATTTTTGCAATGAATGCGATGGACGTGATTCCCGTCGATTTGCTACCGCTAGTGGCGAGCTGGTTTGGATTGTCTCACCTCAAGATTGGTCCTTCGACCGACCTAAACGCGACATTTGCAATGTCGATCTCGGTGTTCTTCTTAATTTATTTCTATAGTTTTAAAGTGAAGGGCGTTGTTGGATTTAGTAAAGAAATCCTGTTTTCACCCTTCGGTAAGTTCCCGTTGCTGATCCCTGTGAATATTTTATTTCGCATTGTAGAAGACATTGCAAAGCCAATTTCGCTAGCACTGCGTCTATTTGGAAACATGTATGCCGGTGAAATGGTGTTTATTTTGATCGCGCTCTTGCCTTGGTATCTCCAGTGGATGTTGGGCGCGCCATGGGCAATATTTCACCTTTTGATTATTACGTTGCAAGCTTTTGTGTTCATGATGCTGTCGATTGTTTACCTCAGCATGGCGCACGAGAGTCATTAAGTTTCGCTTTATTAATTTAACTAAACCTCCAAGGAGAAAACATGGAACTAGCACTATTGTTGGGTAATGTATCGATTGCTGTAGCAGTACTAATCGGTATGGGCGCATTGGGAACCGCGATTGGTTTCGGTCTGTTGGGCGGCCGTTTCTTAGAGGGCGCAGCACGTCAGCCAGAAATGATTCCTACTCTGCAAGTTAAGATGTTTATCGTTGCTGGTCTGTTGGACGCGGTAACAATGATTGGTGTAGGTATTGCGTTGTACATGTTGTTCGCAAACCCATTCATCGCGATTGTAAAAGGCTAATTGTCCATAATCGTTATTGACTGAAAGGGGCTGTCGTGAATATCAACGCAACCTTACTGGGACAGGCAATTACATTTGCCATCCTTATCTGGTTTACCATGAAGTTTGTGTGGCCTCCATTGCTACAAGCAATGGAAGAGCGTGCAAAAACGATTGCTGATGGCTTGGCCGCAGCAGAGCGTGGTAAACATGATCTTGATTTAGCAGCAAAGCGTTCCGCAGAAATTATTCATCAGGCCAAAGAAAAGGCGGGTGAAATAATTACTGCGGGAGATAAGCGCGCTAGCGAAATCATTGAAGAAGCAAAAGCTAATGCCAAAGCAGAAGGTGATCGTATTATTGCTGGGGCAAAAGCTGAGATTGATCAAGAGGTGTTCCGTGCAAAAGAACAGTTGCGTACGCAGGTTTCTGCTATCGCGCTGGCTGGCGCGGGCAAAATTTTGGGTCGTGAAATTGATGCAAAAGCACACAACGACTTGCTTGATAAACTTGTTGCGGAAATCTAATCGCTATGTCACAAGCCATAACAGCCGCGCGTCCCTATGCTCAGGCAGCCTTTGATGAAGCCCAAAAGTTGGGCGAACTGAAGGCGTGGTCAGAAATGTTAAGCGCGGCTACGGCTGCGGTTGCGAATCCTGATATGCAATCTGTCATTCGTAGTCCGAAGGTAAAAACAGAACAACTGTCTGGCTTAATGCTAGCGTTATCGGCGGATAAGGCTGGCCAAATGGCTAAAAACTTTATCAAAATACTAGTTGAAAACAATCGATTGCTAGTGTTGCCGGAAATTTATGCGCTATTCGAAGTGTTGCGTGCAGAGGCAGAAAAAAGTTTGGATGTTGTTGTAACCTCTGCTTATGATCTGACAGATGCCCAGAAGCAAAAAGTATCAGCGTCAATGAAAACAAAAATGGGCCGCGAAATAAAGCTCACCTGCGAAACTAATCGTGAATTGCTGGGTGGGATTATTATTCGAGCTGGAGACAAGGTAATAGACGGATCAGCACGAACTCGTTTATCCGAACTGGCCGTAGCATTAGCCTAATCACCGAATTATCGAAATAAGGAAAAGTCAGATGAAGCTCAACCCTTCTGAAATTAGTAATTTGATTCGTAGTCGTATTGAAAACTTTGAAGCTTTGACAGAAGCTAGAACGGAAGGGACTGTTGTCAGCGTGACTGACGGTATCGTTCGTATTCATGGCTTGTCAGACGTTATGCAAGGTGAGATGCTGGAATTCCCTGGCAACACGTTCGGCTTGGCATTGAACTTAGAGAGAGACTCGGTGGGCGCGGTTATTCTTGGTGAATACGAGCACATCTCAGAGGGCAACACGGTTAAATGCACAGGCAAAATTCTGGAAGTGCCGGTAGGCCCAGAGTTGCGCGGCCGTGTGGTAAATGCGTTGGGTCAGCCAATCGATGGCAAAGGTCCAATTAACGCAAAGATGACCGATAAAGTTGAAAAAGTGGCGCCGGGTGTTATCGCCCGTAAATCAGTTGATCAGCCTGTGCAAACAGGTTTGAAGTCAATTGACTCTATGGTTCCTGTTGGCCGTGGTCAGCGCGAATTGATCATTGGTGACCGTCAAACAGGTAAAACTGCGGTAGCGGTAGATGCGATCATAAACCAAAAGGGTCAGAATATGACCTGTGTTTATGTGGCGATTGGTCAAAAGGCTTCAACCATTGCAAACGTTGTTCGCAAACTAGAAGAGCATGGTGCAATGGGCTATACCATTGTTGTAGCTGCTACTGCTTCTGATTCTGCAGCAATGCAGTTCTTGGCGCCCTACGCGGGTTGCACGATGGGTGAATATTTCCGCGACCGCGGTGAAGATGCGCTGATCGTTTATGATGACTTGACTAAGCAGGCTTGGGCGTATCGTCAAATTTCACTATTGCTTCGTCGTCCGCCGGGTCGTGAAGCTTACCCAGGCGATGTGTTCTACCTACACTCTCGTTTGCTTGAGCGCGCATCTCGCGTAAATGCTGACTATGTAGAGGCGTTCACTAAGGGTGAGGTAAAGGGCAAGACGGGTTCATTGACCGCGTTGCCAATTATTGAAACTGCGGCTGGCGACGTTTCAGCTTTCGTTCCAACCAACGTTATCTCGATTACAGACGGCCAGATCTTCTTGGAAACCGACTTGTTTAACGCAGGTATTCGTCCCGCGATTAACGCCGGTATTTCGGTGTCTCGAGTGGGGGGCGCGGCTCAAACTAAGATTATTAAGAAGCTTGGTGGTGGCGTGCGTTTGGCGCTGGCTCAATATCGTGAATTGGCTGCTTTTGCGCAATTTGCTTCAGACCTGGACGAAGTTACACGTAAGCAGTTAGAGCGTGGGCGCTTGGTGACTGAATTGATGAAACAACTTCAGTATGCTCCGCTTTCTGTTGCAGAAATGGGTGTGACGCTGTTCTGTGTGAACAAGGGTTTCTTCGATGATGTTGAGGTTAAAAAGGCCCTGGCATTTGAGGGTGCGTTGCATGCGTTCTTGAAGTCAAAGCATAAAGATCTGATGGACGCGATCGAGACAAGTAAAGATCTTAACGCTGACAATGAAAAAACATTGACTGCGGCAATTGAGAACTTTAAGTCAACAGCAGTTTACTAAGCGAGAGTCTAATCATGGCTGGTAGCAAAGAGATACGCACCAAAATTAAAAGCGTAGAAAATACGCGAAAAATTACGCGCGCGATGGAAATGGTTGCAGCAGCAAAGATGCGTCGTGCGCAAGAGCGTATGCGGGCTGCTCGGCCGTATGCTGAAAAAATCAGACAAGTTGCCGCGCATTTGGCACATGCTAATCCAGAATATAAACATCCATTCTTGGTTAAGCGTGAGCAGGTAAAGAACGTTGGCATCATTGTAATTACTTCAGATAAGGGCTTGTGCGGTGGTTTGAATACCAACGTGCTAAGACTTGTAACAAATAAAATGAAGGAATTTGATGTCGCGGGAACGGGGCTTCGAGTTACGCCGATCGGTAATAAAGGCTTTAGCTTTATGAATCGTATTGGTGCAAAAATTCAGTCACATCTTGTTGGTTTAGGCGATACGCCGCACGTTGAAAATCTGATTGGTGCAGTAAAGGTAATGCTGGATGCGTATGTGGCGGGAGAAGTGGATGCGATCTACATTTCTTATAATCATTTCGTAAATTCGATGAAGCAAGAGGCAACATTTGAGCAGCTGTTACCATTGTCAGGTGATGTTGCCGAAGATCGTCGTGATGGCCAGTGGGATTACATTTACGAGCCAGATGCAAAAGTGGTGGTTGATGAATTGCTATTGCGCTATATCGAGTCGCTAGTTTATTCAGCAGTGACTGAAAATCAAGCGTCAGAGCAAAGTTCTCGTATGGTTGCAATGAAAGCCGCTTCAGATAATGCGAAAACGGTTATCGGTGAGCTTAAGCTGGTTTACAACAAAGCGCGACAAGCGGCCATCACGAAAGAAATTTCGGAAATTGTTGGTGGTGCAGCAGCGGTTAACTAATGAGCCGGCTTTGATGCGGCAATGAAAAGAATCAATATAAAGTGGGGAATCTTAAAATGAGTCAAGGCAAGATTGTTCAATGTATCGGTGCGGTGGTCGACGTAGAGTTTCCACGTGATCAAATGCCGAAAGTGTATGACGCGCTTAAAGTTGTTGCGGAAGCTAATTCGGTAGCGGAAAAAGATTTGACGCTAGAAGTTCAGCAACAAATCGGTGATGGCGTAGTTCGTGCTATTGCGATGGGCTCTTCCGACGGCTTGCGCCGTGGTATGGCGGTCGTAAATTCTGGCTCTCAGATCACGGTTCCAGTTGGCATGGGTACTTTAGGGCGCATTATGGATGTGCTAGGTCGCCCAATTGATGATGCTGGCGAAGTTAGGTGTGATGAGCGTCGTTCGATTCACCAAAAAGCACCAAGATTTGATGAATTGTCCCCATCGATTGATTTGCTTGAAACAGGCATTAAGGTGATTGACTTAGTTTGTCCTTTTGCTAAGGGCGGCAAAGTGGGCTTGTTCGGTGGTGCGGGTGTAGGTAAAACCGTCAACATGATGGAGTTGATCAACAACATCGCTAAGCAACACGCTGGTTTGTCGGTGTTTGCAGGTGTTGGCGAGCGTACTCGTGAGGGTAACGACTTCTACCACGAGATGAAAGACTCTAACGTTTTGGATAAAGTTGCGATGGTATTCGGTCAGATGAACGAGCCGCCTGGTAACCGTCTCCGCGTTGCGTTATCCGGTTTGACTATGGCTGAGAAATTCCGTGACGAAGGCCGTGACATTCTATTCTTCGTTGACAACATCTATCGCTACACCTTGGCTGGAACAGAAGTATCTGCTTTGCTGGGCCGTATGCCATCGGCTGTAGGTTATCAACCAACACTTGCTGAAGAAATGGGTCGCTTACAAGAGCGTATTACTTCAACTAAAGTAGGTTCGATTACTTCGATTCAAGCGGTTTATGTACCTGCGGACGACTTGACTGACCCGTCACCTGCGACAACGTTCTTGCACCTTGACTCGACCGTTGTGTTGTCACGTGATATTGCCTCTCTGGGTATTTACCCAGCGGTTGACCCACTAGACTCATCTTCACGTCAACTAGATCCTTTGGTTGTAGGTGAAGAGCATTACACAGTTGCTCGTGGTGTGCAGCAGACATTGCAGCGCTACAAAGAGTTGCGTGACATTATCGCGATTCTGGGTATGGACGAATTGGCGCCGGAAGATAAACTAGCAGTTGCCCGCGCACGTAAAATTCAGCGCTTCTTGTCCCAACCATTCCACGTTGCTGAGGTATTTACAGGTAGCCCAGGTAAGTACGTAACACTGAAAGAAACAATTAAAGGTTTCAAGGGAATTATTAACGGAGAGTACGACCACTTGCCAGAGCAAGCATTCTACATGGTTGGCGGCATCGAAGAGGCTGTAGAAAAAGCGAAGACCCTTCAATAAAGGTAAACCAAAATGGCAATGACAGTACATGTCGATGTGGTAAGTGCTGAAGAATCCATTTTCTCAGGATTAGCAGAGATTGTGATTGTTCCAGGCGAAGCAGGCGAGTTGGGTATTTATCCTCGCCATGCTCCGTTGTTAACACGCATCAAGCCTGGCGCCGTTCGTCTTAAAACTCCAGAAAGCTCTGAGGATACAATGATTTACGTATCTGGCGGGATGCTGGAAGTGCAGCCGAATGTAGTGACAATCTTGGCTGACACTGCGATTCGTGGTGCTGATCTAGATGAAGCGCGGGCGTTGGAATCTAAGCGAGCAGCTGAAGAGGCCATGAAGAATCGCACTTCAGACATTGATTATGCGGCAGCTCAGGCTGAATTGGCAGAAGCGATGGCACAATTGCAGACAATTTCACGGTTGCGCAAAGGTAACACGCACTAAATTGATTGCTGTTAAAAGCATCACAAGGAAAACGGCTGATGCCGTTTTTTTTGTTTATACTTAACTAATCATAACGCCAAAACTTAGTATGACTAATTTGAATATTGTAATTCTTGCTGCAGGCAAGGGCATCAGAATGTATTCGGCAAAACCAAAGGTTCTGCATGAACTAGCTGGCAAAGCGATGTTGCAACATTTACTTGATACGGCTAAGAAAATTAATGCGTGCAAGACGATCGTCGTTTATGGTCATGGCGGAGAGTCCGTACCTAACGCGGTAACGAAATCAAATACCAAATTTGTACTACAAGAACCACAATTAGGTACCGGCCATGCAGTACAGCAAGCGCTGCCACTATTGGGTACAGACGGCACAACGTTAGTGTTATATGGTGATGTGCCGCTCATCCAAGCAGATACGTTACTGCGATTGCTGGAGGTTGAAAACTCTTTAAATTTACTTACTCAGTATTTGGACGAGCCTAAAGGTTACGGCAGAATTGTGCGAGATTTAACAAGCAAAATTATCAGTATCGTAGAGGAAAAAGATGCCACTCCTCAACAGCGAGAAATCAATGAAATTAATACGGGTATTTTGTCAGCACCAACAGCAATGTTGCGTAATTGGCTCTCGAAATTGCAAAACAACAACTCTCAGGGGGAGTATTACCTTACTGACATAGTAGCGATGGCAGTAGCCCAAAAAGTGGAAATAAGATCAACACAGCCAGACCATCCATGGGAGGTTATGGGGGTAAATAGCAAAGTACAGCTGGCAGAGCTTGAAAGACTGTGGCAGCGGGAGCAAGCAAACAAGTTGCTGAGCAAGGGAGTCACGGTTATAGACCCTGCAAGAATTGATATTCGCGGAAACTTAGAGTGTGAGCAAGATGTAGAAATCGATGTTGGATGTATTTTCGAGGGCGCTGTAAAACTAGCTCGCGGAGTAAAGGTGGGCGCCTATTGCGTGCTTAAAAATTCGACAATTGCTGCGGATACGCAGATCGCACCCTACAGTCATATTGATGGGGGCGAAATCGGGGAGGCCTGTCACATTGGGCCTTACGCAAGAATTAGGCCTGGCAGCAAGCTTCATAATGAAGTGCATATTGGTAATTTTGTTGAAATCAAAAACAGCGAAATTTCAAATAAGAGTAAAGCAAATCATTTGAGTTACATAGGTGATGCCACGGTGGGTGCACGAGTCAACATTGGAGCAGGAACCATCACATGTAACTATGATGGCGCGAATAAGTTCCGCACGATAATTGAAGACGATGCATTTATTGGTTCAGATACACAACTGATTGCCCCCGTAACAGTTGGACGAGGTGCAACGATTGGCGCCGGATCGACGATTACAAAAGATACGCCGGCAGAGGAATTAACCCTGTCCCGTTCAAAACAAATCAGCATTACGGGTTGGAAGCGACCCGTTAAGAAAAAAATAACCTAATTTCATAAGCGAAAAAATTATGTGCGGAATCGTCGGTGCTGTAGCTAAAAGAAATGTTGTTCCAATTCTGGTAGAGGGACTGCTTCGGTTGGAATACCGTGGCTACGACTCCGCAGGCTTGGTGGTAGTGAACGACAAATCATTGGAGCGAGTACGTAGCACTGGCCGCGTGGCTGAACTTGCCGAAAAAAGCCTAAAAACAAACGGCACAATTGGCATTGCGCACACTCGTTGGGCAACACACGGTGTGCCAAGCGAGCGTAACGCTCACCCCCATACTAGTAACGAACTAATTGCCGTCGTTCACAATGGCATCATTGAAAACTATGAAGAATTACGTAGCAAATTAACTGGCGAGGGTTATATTTTTACATCGGATACCGATACCGAAGTAATCGCGCACTTAATTCATTCATACTATATAAAAAATAAAGACCTGTTGAAATCAACGCAGAGCGCATTAGCCGAGTTAGTTGGCGCTTATGCGATTGGTGTTATTGCGGCAGACAACCCAGATCAATTGATTGGCGCCCGCAAAGGGAGTCCATTGTTATTGGGGGTAGGTGAAGGTGAGTACTTCATCGCTTCAGATATGTCGGCCTTATTGCAAGTAACGCAAAAAGTTGTTTACCTAGAAGAAGGTGACGTCGTAGCGTTGGCGTTGGTTGGTTACAAAATTTATGACGCAAAAGGGGGCGCGATTGAGCGCCCAGTTAACATCAGTGAATTGAATAATGAAAGTGTAGAGTTAGGTGAATATCAACACTACATGCAAAAAGAAATTCATGAACAACCGCAGGCCTTGGCAGATACTCTTGAGTCAGTATGTAACAGCCAAAGCTTAGTTCCAGGCATTTTTGGGGCCGAAGCGGCCAACTCCTTTGCTCAAATAAACCGTATTCTTATTTTGGCCTGTGGTACCAGCAGTCACGCAGGTATGGTGGCTAAATACTGGTTAGAAGAAATTGCCGGTGTGCCGTGTGCCGTAGAAATAGCCAGTGAATACCGCTATCGCGTGAGTGTGGCAGACCCAGAAACGTTGATTGTGACGATTTCACAATCTGGCGAAACGGCAGACACCCTAGCCGCGCTTAACCATGCGAAGTCTATTGGACATAAACACACATTGGCGATTTGTAACGTGCCAGAGAGTGCGATTATTCGCCAATCAAAATTACGCTTTTTAACTAGGGCAGGCCCAGAGATTGGTGTGGCATCGACCAAGGCGTTTACGACACAATTGGCCGCATTGTTTTTACTTACGCTGGTATTAGCAAAACAAAATGGCAGATTGAGTGCTAAACAAGAGCAGGCACATCTACATGATTTACGTCACCTTCCGAGTGCGGTGCTGGCAGTATTAAAAGCCGAACCAGAAATTGCAGAATTGGCTAAACACTTTGCGGATAAGCATCATGCTTTGTTTTTAGGTAGAGGGCTGCACTATCCGATTGCACTCGAGGGCGCACTTAAACTTAAAGAAATTTCCTATATTCACGCAGAGGCTTATCCTGCGGGTGAGCTTAAACATGGGCCGCTTGCGTTGGTGGATAGCGATATGCCGGTGGTTGCGGTTGCACCTAATGACATTTTGCTGGAAAAGCTCAAATCAAATCTGCAAGAAGTTAAAGCTCGCGGCGGCCAACTCTATGTATTTGCAGACTCAGAAACCAAAATTCACTCGAGCGAAGGTGTGCACGTGATGCAAATGCCCGAACACGCAGGTTTTTTAAGCCCTATTCTGCACACGATACCGCTGCAATTGCTGGCATATTACGTAGCATTGCAAAAGGGAACTGACGTCGATAAACCAAGAAACTTAGCCAAGTCTGTCACGGTTGAATAATTGGCTTAGAAAGTGTCGTTGCCATAACGTGGAGAAATCGTATGGCGGTCATCGCCGTATTTAATCAAAAAGGCGGAGTAGGAAAAACAACTTCTACTTTGAATATTGTTGCCGGGTTAGCCATTGCCCAAAAGCACCCTATCGCCTTAGACATGGACCCACAAGGTTCATTGAGCATTGCCTCCGGTTTAAAAGACGCCCGTGCGCAAGAGCGCAACATGGCCACTTTTTTCAAAGATAAAGTACCCTTAGCGAACTTACTTCATGAAACACCAGCAGGATGGCAGCTTATCCCTTCTTCAATTGAACTGTCGAAAATAGACGCCACCTATGGAAGTGACCCAAATGCGGCGAAGCTGTTGAAACAAGGGCTGGAAGAAGAGCTGGCGCTCACCGGCGCTCCAATTTTAATTGACTGTTGTCCGATGTTGGGCGTGCTTACACTTAATGCGTTACTTGCTGCTGATCGTGTTTTGATTCCTGTTTCGGCAGACTTTTTGTCACAACAGGGCGTACATCGTTTAGAGGCTGCGCTCAATGTGTTGGAGAAAAAGCTACAGCGAAAGTTCGAACGCAGGATAGTAATTACACGCTTTGATTCGCGCCGCAAACTTTCTTATGACATCTTCGACAAACTAAAAGACCGCTACGGTTCACAGGTTTGCAATACTCGCATTGGTGAAAACGTGGCATTGGCAACTAGCCCTATGCACGGTTTAGATATTTTTGCTTACGGACCACATACTCCTGGTGCCGCAGACTATAAGGCACTTACCATTGAATTAATGAAGAGCGGTTTCT
>JAUYFR010000298.1 GCA_030690855.1 Gallionellaceae bacterium | reverse complement strand
AAGCGCGTATTCGGGTTGTCAGGGTGAATAACAAAATATTGAGACATAATTTTCCCTAAGCGGCAGCGGCTTGCCACGCACTCCAAATAGGTATGCATTCCATCGGTAAATCGGGCAAACGGCCTAGATCGCGATAACTTTCACCGGGCCCGTGATAGTCTGAACCGCATGAACTCAATAAACCAAACTTGGTGGCATAACGAGCAAACTCTGCATATTGAGGTTGGGTATGACTCCCCGTTACTACCTCGATGCCCTTGCCGCCCATCGCCGTAAACTCTTCTAGTAATTCGACTAGCGTTGACTTACCCATCGCTTTGCGTCCGGCGGTATAACGACCTGGATGTGCCAACACGGCAATGCCACCCGCACCACGAATCCAGTCAATCGCATCTTGCAAATTAGCCCATTGATGCGGCACGTAGCCCGGCTTGCCTTTCACCAGATAGCGTTTGAACACACTACCGACATCTTTGCAGTGACCGGTCTCAACCAAATAACGCGCAAAATGAGTACGACCGATAATGTCTTGATTCGCTGCGTATCGATACGCGCCCTCCAGCACGCCGCCAATGCCCGCGCGTGCAAGTGACTCTGCCATTAGCTCAGCCCGATGGCGACGCCCGCTGCGAATGTGATGCAAGCCTTCAACCAGCGCAGCGTTCTTCGGGTCAATATGCAAACCGACTATGTGCAAGGTATGTGTGCGCCAAGATACTGAAATCTCCACGCCATTAATTAACTCAATACCACAACTTTTTGCCGTAGTAGCCGCCTCTTCTAGCCCATCAACATTATCGTGATCGGTGAGTGCGAGAAATTTCACACCGCGTTCAGCCGCGCGAGTGACGATCTCGGTGGGAGTGAGCAGACCATCAGAGACAGTGGAGTGGCAGTGTAGATCGTAGTCCAGCATTAAATGTCGCCGCCACCTTTTTTCATCACTTTCCCCTCTTCGGCACGTTTTTTACGTACCTCCTTCGGATCGGCAATGAGGGGGCGATAAATTTCAACGCGGTCTTTATCGCGTAAAACGGTATCGGCTTTGCTCAGCTTGCCGAATAAACCTAGCTTGCTTTTCGTCAAGTCGATCTCAGGATACTTCTCTAACAAGCCTGAAAGTTTGATGGCATCAGCAATCGTTGTATTTTGAGCGACTTCTAACTTGCGCAATGCTTGCTCATGCGGCAAGGCATACGCCACTTCAATTTTTATTTTTTCAGTGTTCATTTATTGATATACCTGTCCGGCACGGCGCGTAAACGCATCCACAAAACTATTGGCAACATAATGAAAAACGGGGCCCACCAACTTTTCCAACAACTTGCTTGAAAACTCATAATGCAACTTAAACTCTATTTTACAGGCAGACGGTGACAGTTCGGTGAAAAGCCAGTGCCCATCAAGCTGTTTGAAGGGGCCATCTTGCAAAGTCATCACAATACTATGCGGAGCCTTACGCACATTCTCCGTGGTAAAGCTTTGTTTAATTTGGTGGTAATTAATGTGGATCGTGGCGTGCACGCTATTTTCGCCCACAGGTTGGCTAGTTGCACCGCCGCACCAAGGTAAAAATTGCGGGTAATCCACCACATTATCGACCAGCACGAACATCTGCTCTGCGCTGTAAGGGAGCAACACTGATTTTTCAACTAAGGCCATCGCTAACAAAGGCATCTATACAAAGGCTGGTAGAATATACGATCAGAACGTAAAACACACCTGCAATTCATGAGCATCATACAAAACAAAAAAGCCTTTCACGATTACTTCATTGAAGATCGCTTCGAAGCGGGACTCATGCTAGAAGGCTGGGAGGTTAAATCAATTCGGGCGGGCAAAGCGCAACTCAAAGAAGCCTACATCATTATCAAAGACGGCGCGCTTTATCTTTTTGGCTCACACATCAGCCCACTGCTCAATGCATCAAGCCACATCCTTCCCGATGCCACACGCACGCGAAAACTGCTGCTACACGCCCACGAAATCGACAAAATCATAGGCAAAGCACAGCGCGCTGGATACACCATCATGCCGCTGGACATGCACTACAAAGGCAGCCGTGTGAAGTTAGACATCGGCCTCGCCAAAGGCAAAAAAGAACATGATAAAAGGGCGACTGAAAAAGAGCGCGAACATAAGCGCGAAGCTGCTCAAGCCATGAAAAAGGAACGCCGCTAGAAAAAATATCAGCCACAGATAATATGGAATGGGCTATCTCACTGCCGCAATTATCGTGTTTAGAAAAGTGCCGTTAGAAGTAAATATTATTACGGGTAAGATCGACAGATAGGATACGAAGTCATTAGCAATAAAAAATCCCAGTAAGCTGGGATTTTTTATTTTAGGTCAAACGCTACGCTGCTCGTCGCAACGTTTCGATGCGTTCATCTAATGGAGGGTGAGTCATAAACAACTTAGAGAAACCACCGCTACTAGAAATTGCCATTGCTGCCATGTTTTGCGGCATGGCGGCTTGCTCATGATTCACCTTCAAACGCTCCAATGCCGCGATCATCTTCTGGCGACCAGCCAAACTTGCACCACCTGCATCAGCACGGAATTCACGCTGACGCGAGAACCACATCACAATCATGCTCGCCAATACGCCCAGCACCAGTTGCGCCACAATCTCGGCGATAAAAGCCCCCATCCCCGGGCCATCGCGGCCGTCATTTTTCAACACCACGCGATCAACGAAGTAGCCAAACAACTTAGAGAAGAACACCACAAAGGTATTCACCACACCTTGAATCAACGCCAGCGTCACCATATCGCCATTGGCCACATGGCTGATTTCATGCGCCAGCACCGCTTCGATTTCATCTTTGCTCATGTTATTGAGCAGACCGGTGCTCACTGCCACCAACGCATCGTTACGGTTCCAACCCGTGGCAAAAGCATTCACATCTGGCGCATCGTAAACCGCCACCTCAGGCATGCCGATACCGGCAGCTTGCGCTTGGCGGCGCACGGTTTCCAACAACCAACGCTCAGTAGGATCAAACGGGTCAGTAATGACTTGCGCGCCCACGGATTGCTTTGCCATCCATTTCGACATCAGTAAAGAAATAATCGAACCAGCGAAACCGATCACCGCAGACAGAACGAGTAGTGCCGTAAAGTTAATGCCGCCACTTTGATCCATCCAGCGATCTACACCCAACAGGCGCAGCGTGATGTTAATCACCAACAGCACAGCAATATTAGTCAATATAAACAAAAAGATACGCTTCATTGCTTGTTCTCCAAAATGTCTAAAATAAACGACGCAAAAAATCATGCAATCGCATGACTAGCAAAGTGGGGATGATGGATGGTAATTCAAGCCCGCGCCGCATTGGAGCAGTACGGGCTGAAAAAGTTGCAGGAGTTATTTGAGATTTTTAAGCCGCAATTACATCCATCAGCGCTGCTTTTTTAGTTTTACCGGCACGTGAAGGTGGACGGCAGATGCCGCAGACGTAGTTTTTAGTTAG
>JAUYFR010000296.1 GCA_030690855.1 Gallionellaceae bacterium | reverse complement strand
CCAGAACATCTCACCGTTCTTGCGTATGTATTTTTTGTCGAGGGAGTAAACGGGTAACTCACCATCGAGCACTCCCTTGACCATTTTCCGGGTCAAGGCAACATGCTCGGGATGAGTCAGCTCGATAACTGTCATGTCGCTCAACTCTTCCTGCGTATAACCGAACATCCGGCAGAAAGCAGGGTTGGCTATAAATATTTTTTGATCCTGCTTTGCCATGGCAATCCCGATGGGTGCCTTTTCAAATAGCTGACGAAACCTTTCCTCGCTATCGCGCAATTCAATTTCTATCTGTTTACGCTCGGTAATGTCGCGCAATGCCGAGCGACTATGCAGAATGACACCATTCGCGTTACACACTGCCGTTGCATTCAGACTCACATCAATTTTACTGCCGTCCTTGCGTTGCACTTGCAGTTCCACGCCATGCAATTCTTTAGTATCTATAAATTTCTGGAACATTGCCCGGGCAATGTTGGCACTATCCGGGTGATAAAGTTCAAACACAGAATGCCCTACAATCTCTTCTCTGGAATAGCCCGTTGCATCTAACAAGGTTTGATTGCAATCGATAATCCTTGCGGTTTTGGCTTCAACTGACAAAAACATATCCGGTGCACGGTCATAAAGATCACGATATTTTTCCCCCGCCTCTTTACGTTCAATCTGCCGCCGATAGAAAAAATACCCAGCGATTCCCAGGAACAACAAGACAATAGGAATGAGATATTTCAACACGTCGTACAGACCGACTTCTTTTGCCTCATAGAGGCCAAACCACTTGTCGTACAGTTGGTCGTATATTTCGTCGGATTTAGTGGCAGCCAATCCTTCGTTGATCTTGCCTAGCAATTCGGACTGACCTTCAGGCACTGCAAAAGCAAATTTCTGTGAGAACCCTGCCTTGAATTTCAGTGCTTCAATGTTGCGAAGTTTTAATGCTTGCAACGTTTGCATCCCGGCGAGCTTGCTCAGCAGCATGGCATCGTGCTTGCCGGATGCCAACAGACGCAGGCCATTCTCCGCCGTTTCTATCAATACTAGCTGTTTCTCCCATCCTTTGGATACAGCATAATCGTGCGCCAAATCGGCTTTAATAACGATGATGGATTTGCCGGAGAGGTCGTCCTCCGAGCGAATGTTGGCGTTACCTTTACGCACAAAGATTGCGCCATGAACAATGGCATGGGGAACGGTGAAATCAGCGAACCTGTGCCGCTCACTCGACTGGGCGAGATTGATCAGCACATCAATCTTGCCTTCTTTGAACTCCTGAAGAATCTGGTGAAAAGGTCTCACGCGAATGGTGTAGTTCAATCCCACTTCTGCCGCAACGGCTCTCCACAAATCAACCGTAAAGCCGCCTGCCGTGGTATCGGTCATGCCTGTAGCGAAAGGCAGATAGTCTTGTTCACTGCCCACAATTAAAGTGTCTTTTTGTACTTGAACAGCAGGAATATCAGTGGATTGCCTAGATGAAGTCAGTGCTCGGGCAGTGCCGCTTGTAAGCAGCGCGGTAACGATTAAACCCAGCAGAGACATGCTGATGCTTCGCCAAATTATTTGGGAAAATATAGAAGACATTTTCAAGAACTTAACGCGATGATTTGAATTATTGCAAAGTCACTTGTGAGTTTGTGAGTTCAGCATGGCGCAAATGCTACCCTTTACAGCGTACAAAGCAACCGACTTCACTCAATCAGCGGACAATCAGTGCGCAAAGCTTGACTCGATTTATCGGGTGCTGATACTTTAGCGCCCTTACGCAACCCAGCCCCCGTTGCTCGTTATATCTTTTCAAGGGGGGCGCGTGCAAGCATCAGATTTCACTTTTCCGGCAAATCATTCTCCTGTAACACCTCTTATACAGGAGCGCAGCGTGCTCATGGAGCTGCGCCTCGCGGAGGTGATTTTCGAGCATAGCAGTGAAGTTCTGATGATTACGGATGCTAAAGCACACATCATCTCGGTCAATACTGCTTTTACCCATACAAGCGGCTACACCGCGTCAGAAGTGCTTGGCAAAAACCCGCGACTCTTATCTTCCGGCGAGCATAACGCAGCGTTCTACCGCACCATGTGGGGGGCTATCCATAGCAACGGTTTTTGGGCGGGTGAGATATGGGACAAGCATAAAGACGGTCATCTTTACCCAAAGTGGCTGAAGATTATTGCGGTTAAAGACAGCGAAGGAAAAGCGACTCATTACGTCTCAATCGCTACCGATATCAGTGTCCGCAAAGCGAACGAGGAAAATATCGATCTTCTCGCGCATTATGATGCCTTGACCGGACTCCCTAATCGCACCCTACTGCATGAGCGAATTAAGCAACTCATCTCCGCCGCACAGCGCGATAAGCGGAAGTTCGCCTTACTGTTCATTGATCTGGATCGATTCAAATACGTGAATGATTCAATGGGGCATGCCGTGGGTGACAGGCTATTGCAGGCAGTCGCCCTTAGCTTGCGGAATAGCGTGCGCGAATGCGATACCGTGTCGCGCATCGGCGGTGACGAATTCGGCATTCTGTTGCGCGAAGCGGATATCAAAGAGGCAGCGCACGTCTCCCAGTTGCTATTGGATAGGCTGTTAAACCAACCCTATGAAATTGATGACATACGCCTAACCGTACAGGCCAGCATTGGCATTAGCATCTATCCGGATAACGGCTTGGACATCGACACCTTGAGCAAACACGCCGACGTGGCGATGTATCGCGCTAAGGAGGAAGGGCGTAATTGCTTCCGCTTCTTTACCGCCGAAATGAATGCTCGCATTAACCATTTATTTTCGATGGAAAAAGATTTGCGCCTCGCCTTGGAGCGCAGCGAGTTTTATCTATTTTTTCAACCTCAAATGGATCTGGTTAGCAACAAACTTTGTGGTGCGGAAGCGTTGATTCGTTGGAAACATCCCACGAAAGGGCTGATCTCCCCAGTGGAATTTATTCCGGTAGCGGAAGAAACTGGACAGATTATCGCTATCGGGGAATGGGTCTTGCGTACTGCTTGTGAAAAAATTGCCGCATGGCGGCAACAAGCGACATTGCCGTTCTCAGTCGCAGTCAATTTATCCATTCACCAATTCCGGCAACCCAATTTCGCGCAACTGATTGCCGCAGTCATACAGGAACATGCGATTCAACCGGGTGAACTGGAACTCGAAGTCACCGAGAGTATTATGTTGAGCGATACCCAAGTTGCGCTGGACTTTATATCTGCAATGCGCGAAATGGGATTAAAGCTATCCATTGATGATTTCGGCACTGGCTATTCCAGTTTGAGTTACCTGAAAAAAATGCCTGTCCACAAGCTCAAAATTGATCGCTCATTCGTGCGCGAGATCAATATTGATCCAAACGATGAAGCCATTGTGCGGTCTATCATTGGATTAGCGCATCAGTTTAATCTGCAAGTGATCGCAGAAGGCGTTGAGACACAGGAACAACAAGATTTTTTACGTGAGCTCGGCTGTAACGAGATACAAGGTTTTTTCTATGGCAAGCCTTTGCCTGAGCAAGAGTTTCTGAGCTTTGTGCAAGCCGAGTCTCAGGCATTTAACGGTACTAAAAACGATGATCATTAACGATCGTATTCAGACATTCATCCACAACATCAGCCAGCGGATTGTGCAATCGCGGCCAGAGCGCGGTGCGGCGTCTGCTTATCTGATCGCCATTGCGCTCATTGCAGTAGCTCTCTTAATACGTCTTGCCATAGCTCCCATTAATGCGGGGTTGCAATATGTAACCTTTTTTCCAGCCGTCACACTCGCGGCAGTTATCGGCGGATTCCGGCCTGGATTGTTGGTCACGATCATCGGCTTATTGCTGGCCACATATTTTTTTACTCCTCCTTATTACTCATTTTCCATTGATGCGTTGCAGGCGAGTTTTTGGTCAAACATAGTATTTCTGGTAGATGGCATCATCGTGAGCGCGTCCATAGAGGGTATGCATCGCTACCGTGCTAAATACGCCGCCGAGTTGGACGAAGCCAAAAATCAGGCCGTGCGCGTAGAAATGCTCAATAAATCGCTGGATGAATTTACCTACATCGCCGCGCACGACCTTAAAGAACCGTTACGTGGCATTCATAACTACGCCAGCTTTCTCAAAGAAGACTATGCTCCTCAGCTGGATGAGAATGGCCGGCAATACATCGGCAGCATCCAGCGGCTGGCCGAACGACTCTCCATTCTTATTGATAGCCTGATGGCCTACTCGCGTCTTGGCAGCACCGAGCTGATCAACGTCCCAGTGATGTCGATGCCGTGATTGACAGCGTGGTGGAAGATATGAGCCGTTTATGGACGAATGAAGGCATCGAACTGCGTCGCAACGGTCGTTTGGGTACGGTGCATGGTGATGCCATCCGTATCGGTGAGATATTTCAAAATCTATTTTCCAACGCGGCAAAATATAACGATAAGTCCTCAAAGTGGATAGAGGTAGGTTGTGACCGGCGTGGGGCGACTCCGATTTTTTACGTGCGCGACAATGGCATCGGCATTCCTGCTGCGCATCGTGAAAATATTTTTCGGATATTTAAACGATTGCATGAGCAAAATAAATATGGCGGCGGCACTGGACGGCCTGACCATCATCAAGCGTATCATCGAACGTTACGGCGGTCGTATCTGGCTTGAATCCGAGCAAGGGGAGGGTACGGTATTTTATTTCACATTGAGCAAGGAGAATGAATGACCATGGCGGCTAATGAAGCCCACCTTATTTTAATCGTCGAAGATAACGATGACGATTACTTTGCCACCTTGCGTGCTTTTCAAAAGGCCAATTTTGCTAACCCAGTTCGACGTTGTGTCACGGGTGATCAGGCACTTGATTATCTGATGCAGCGAGGTGAATTTGCCGCACCTGACGGGGCTCCCCGCCCCAGCCTTATTCTGCTCGATTACAACCTGCCGGATATGGATGGACTGAGCTTCATAAAACACCTTGCCGGACTTTCGGATAGGCCTATTCCTATCATCATGCTTACCGGTGAAGACAATGCGGAGGTGGCTGTCGAGATGATGAAACGTGACGCCGACGACTATCTGATTAAGGATACTGCGGGGCAATATCTGAGACTATTACCGGGCGCGGCCGGGCGTGTCCTGAAGACTCATGCGCAACGCGAACAAATCAGGCACCGGCAACAGGAAACCGAAATATTACTGCGCCGCAATCAGCTCCTGCTGCAAACCTCTACCGATGGCATCCACATTTTAGATTTGCAGGGCAAGGTTATTGAAGCCAATGACGCTTTTTGCCGCATGCTCGGCTATACCCAGGAAGAAATCACCCAGCTTAGCGTGATGGATTTTGATGCGCTGCATTCGGAAGATGAACTGCGGGAGAGGTGTGCTGACCTTGTCGGCAAGAGCTTTCTGATTGAAACCATTCACCGTCGTAAGAACGGTGAGTTGATCAACGAAGGGAGAGGCGCGAACCTCCGGACCACGCGGACGTTTGACGATTTCAAGCTGCGCGTCGA
>JAUYFR010000294.1 GCA_030690855.1 Gallionellaceae bacterium | reverse complement strand
AAAAAAATGTTCACCCCTGAATTCCGCAACCGATTGGACTCCATTGTTTCCTTTGCGGCCCTGGACAAAGAAGTGATCTTACGCGTGGTCGATAAATTCTTGATACAACTCGAAGAGCAATTACATGAGAAAAAAGTAGATGCCATCTTTACTGATGCACTCAAAGATCACCTTGCTAAACACGGCTTTGACCCACTGATGGGCGCACGCCCAATGGCACGCTTGATTCAAGACACCATTCGCTCTGCACTGGCTGATGAATTACTGTTCGGTCGCTTAGCCAATGGCGGCAAAGTCACAGTCGATGTAAAAGATGGCAAAGTAGGTCTTGAATTTGAAGCAGAAGCCATCCCTGCCTGAGCAAGCATATAGGGGGCGCTTTGCCCCCTCCCCCACTGGCCCACTTCATTTCGGCTCACTCGTTGCCGCTGTCGGCAGTTATCTTGATGCTAAACATCATCACGGCACTTGGTTGGTGCGTATGGAAGACCTCGACACACCACGTTGCATCGCCGGTACGGCGGAGGACATCTTGCACACGCTGGAGGCATTCGGCCTGCATAGCGACGAACCCGTGCTGTACCAAAGCCAGCGTACGTCAGCCTACGAAGCAGCATTGTGCAAGTTACAAGCCAGCAGTGCGGTATATCCGTGTTGCTGTACACGCAAAGAGATTGCGGATTCGGCTTTGCATGGCATCGAAGGGCCGGTCTATCCGGCTACGTGTCGCGAGGGTATTCCGGCGGGGCGTGAAGGCAAAGCTTGGCGGGTACGTACGAATAATGAAGCGATTGCATTTGATGATGCACTACAGGGCAGTATCACCCAATATCTTGAGAGCCAGATTGGCGACTTTGTGGTGAAGCGTGCTGATAGTTTATTCGCTTATCAGCTTGCTGTGGTTGTTGATGATGCGAAGCAAGGCATTACGCATATCGTGCGCGGCGCAGATTTACTAGCGTCAACGCCAAGGCAAATTCATTTACAACGTTTACTCGGCATTACAACACCGCACTACATGCACTTACCTATCGCGGTGAATGTGGCCGGAGAAAAATTGAGTAAGCAGACACTGGCCGCTCCCGTTGATGCTTCACAGCCCTCTGCAACACTGCTAAATGTGCTCAAATTTTTGCTACAAAAGCCACCTGCTGATTTAGCCAAGAGCGATTTAAAAACAATTTTAGAGTGGGCGATTCAGAATTGGGATGCAACTAAACTGCGCGGAATGAGCTTCGCTCCCTCTCCCCCGGCCCCTCTGATGAAACAAAACTAGCCAATCCACTAAACCAGCAAGCGGACAAGGGCTGGTTATCCCGCCAGCGGGCGGCCGTTAGTTCGCTTGTCTGCGATGCCGCATAAATTCAAGAATAGCGGGAATAAAAGAAACAAAAATGATGATCAAAATCATCAGAGTTAAATTGTTTTTAATGATGGGAATATTGCCAAAGAAATAGCCAGCCACAGTCAAGCTGCCAATCCAAGCCACGCTACCAATCGCACTGAACATTACAAACGAGCGGTAAATCATTGTGCCAATACCCGCCACGAAAGGTGCAAAGGTACGAATAATTGGAAGGAAGCGAGCAAAGATGATCGTCTTGCCACCATGCTTATCAAAAAATGAATGTGTCTTTTCTAGATGCTCAGGTTTAATAAATCTCGGGCTTGCTTTGCTCAGCAAGCGCAAACCCAAAAGTCGACCTACCCAATAATTAGTATTGTCACCAGTGAAAGCTGCCAAAATAAGCAAAGGCATCAGAATCTGCAATTCCAGCGAACCCATTCCGCAAAGAGCCCCAGCTACAAATAACAACGAGTCACCTGGCAGAAACGGCGCAATTACCAATCCAGTTTCAGCGAAGATAATCGCGAACAAAATCGCGTACACCCAAACACCATACTCTTGCACCAATGCCAACATGTGCACATCAAGATGCAAGACGATATTGAGGAATCCAGAAAGCAACTCCATCACGGCAACACCTCCTCTGCTTCAGTTTTTTCGGGTTTAATAAAGTCTTCGCGTGACACGCCTAACCATAACAAGATTGGGCTTGCCACCAACACTGATGAGTAAATACTAAACAAGATACCAATCGTGAGTGCCAGTGCGAAATAGTGAAGTGTTTCACCACCCAAGAACAACATCGCTGTCACCATCATCTGGGTTGATGCGTGTGTAATGATGGTGCGCGACATGGTGCGTGTAATCGCGTTGTCGATAATTTCGGTTACTTCGGTCTTGCGCATTTTGCGGAAGTTTTCGCGGATTCGGTCAAACACCACCACTGATTCGTTTACTGAGTAACCCAAGACCGCGAGTACTGCCGCAAGCACAGATAAAGAGAACTCCCACTGAAAGAAGGCAAAGAAACCGAGGATGATAATCACGTCATGCAGGTTAGCAATAATCGCTGCAACGCCAAATTTCCATTCGAAGCGCATCCACAAATAACCGACAATGCCCAAACTCACTAACAACAAGGCCATCTCGCCATTTTCGACCAAATATTTACCAACCTGCGGGCCAACAAACACAACACGACGTAGCTGCACGCTGCCATCTTGTTGACGTAATGAGTCCAGCACTTGTTCAGAAAGCTTAGCGCCTGCTTTATTCTGCTTCAGTGGCACTTGAATCAGCACATCTTTGCTTGAACCAAAATTTTGTACCTGAGCATCGTGCAACCCGATACTACCGAGTTGATCGCGCACTTTATTGAGGTCAGCAGACTGCGCATAGCTCACCTCCATCACTGTGCCGCCAGTAAAGTCCACACCGAAGTTCAGCCCTTTAGTGGCCAAGAAAAATACCGCCAAAACAAACGTCACCAAAGAGATGCTGGTGGTGTAACGCCCATAGCTCATGAATGGGATGTCTTTTTGAATCTTAAAAAATTCCATGCAAACTCCTAAAACAGCAATTCTTTTGTAGGTCGGGATTTATCCCGACAGAAGATAAAAGTCGGGATAAATCCCGACCTACGAAGCTTCAACCTATTGCAACTTTATTCAAGCGCGCCTTGCGGCCATAGATGATGTTTACAAATGTGCGAGACACGAGCACCGAACTAAACATCGAGGTCAAAATACCCAGACACAACACCACCGCGAAGCCCTTGATCGGACCAGAGCCGAACATAAATAGTGCAATACCTGCAATCAATGTCGTAATGTTGGAGTCCAAGATAGTGGCGAAGGCATTTTCGTAACCCGCGTGAATCGCCGCTTGTGGTGGCACACCGTTGCGCAGCTCTTCACGAATCCTCTCATTAATCAACACGTTAGAGTCAATCGCCATACCCAGTGTCAGCGCGATACCGGCCATTCCAGGCAAGGTTAAGGTTGCTTGCAACATAGAAAGTAAGGCAACCAACAGGAGTAAATTCACGCCCAACGCCAACACTGAAACGCCCCCAAACATCAGGTAGTAAGCGATCATAAAAATCGAAATGGCGATGAAGCCAATTTTGGTGGAATCAAAACCGCGCTTGATGTTGTCTGCACCCAAGCTCGGCCCAACCGTACGTTCTTCGACAATTTCCATCGGCGCCGCTAACGCACCTGCACGCAATAGCAGCGAAGTATCTTTGGCCTCTTCTGTACTCATCTTGCCGCTGATTTGCACACGGCCACCGCCAATTTCTTCGCGGATCACCGGCGCAGTAACGACCTCACCCTTACCTTTTTCAAACAGAATAATCGCCATCCGTTTGCCAACGTTTTCGCGTGTCGCTTCTTTAAACTTACGCGCGCCAACCGCGTCCAAGCCAATATGCACCGCCGGTTCATTGTTGCGACTATCAAAACCGGGTTGAGCATCGTTGATACGTTCACCGGTCAACAACACACTCTTCTTTACGAGGATAAAACTGCCATCACGGTCTTTAAACATCTCAGTGCCAAATGGCGCCACGGTACCCGCGCCAGCCTGATGCTCATCATCCACCAAGCGCACCTCCAATGTCGCGGTGCGTCCCAAAATATCTTTAGCTCGCGCCGTATCTTGCACACCGGGAAGTTGCACTACGATACGATCAATTCCTTGCTGCTGAATAACAGGCTCAGCCACACCGAGCTCATTTACGCGGTTGCGCAAGGTAATTAAGTTTTGCTGTACTGCGGTTTCTTGAATGCGCGTTTCTTCAGTTGGCTTGAGGCGGGCATTCAATAAATAATCACTACCCTCGTCACGTTCCAGAAACTCTAATCCGCTAAAACGCTGTTTCAGTTCAGCTTCGCCTTTGCTACGTGTTGCCGCATCACGAAACTTAACCGACACCAGAGAACCATCGCGACTCACACCAGAATAAGGAATGCTCTGCTCACGCAAGGCGCTACGAATATCGCTCGAAGCTGATTCCAATGCCTTATCCAGCGCGCCCTTCATATCTACTTGCAACAGAAAGTGCACGCCGCCTCGTAAGTCCAAACCAAGATACATCGGCAACGCATTCATGCCCGTCAACCACTGCGGGGAACGCGATAGCAGATTCAACGCCACCACATAATCTTCACCCAGCTTGGCGTGCAAAATATCTTTTGCCTTAAGCCTCGAGCGAAGCGATCCTCAAGTGAAACGCTCCTCAAGCG
>JAUYFR010000288.1 GCA_030690855.1 Gallionellaceae bacterium | reverse complement strand
TTGCAGTGTTTTAACGACAGAAAACTTTTCGATGACTTCATCAATCTTACCGCGACGACGCACGCCCGCTGTATCAATGATGGTGTAAGGCTTGCCGCCACGCTCAAAGTCAATATAAATACTGTCGCGTGTAGTGCCCGGTTGGTCAAACGCAATCACGCGCTCTTCACCCAAAATGGCATTCACTAGCGTTGATTTACCCACGTTAGGACGGCCAACGATAGCGAGCTTAGGATGGTCGGATTTAACTTCCGGCTCTTCTTCACGCACTGGCAATTCATCTAACGCCAGCTCGATCATTTCAGTGACGTTATCGCCATGTGCGGATGAAATAGGTATCGGTTCACCCAAGCCTAACTCAAAGAAATCACTCGTGACGCGAGTGCGCTGCATCCCCTCCGCTTTATTGACCAGCAGCATCAGGGGGCGCCCAGTTTTACGTAACTGCGTAGCAATAATTTTATCTTGGGGGGTCATGCCATCTCGGCCATCCACCAAAAACAAAACCATATCTGACTCGTCAATCGCTTGTCGCGTTTGCTTCGCCATCTCGTGCATGATGCCTTCTTTGGCCTCGGGTTCTAAACCGCCCGTTTCTACTACCAAAAATGGCCGTTCCCCCACACGACCTCGGCCGTAATGACGATCACGAGTTAGACCCGGCAGATCAGCGACAAGCGCATCACGGCTGCGGGTTAGGCGATTAAATAACGTGGACTTGCCCACATTGGGACGACCAACTAAAACCAGTGTGGGTAGCATAATTTATTGAGGAGTCAGTTTAGTGAATAACGATGGAGTACAAACTTCCATCACTTGTAAGAACAACGAAACCATCGCTCATCTCAGTTGGAACCGCACGAATAGGACTGCCGTCCGTTTTAAAGCGCGCTAAAAAATGTCCGTCATCGCGATTCAATGCGTGCAAATAGCCCTCGAAATCAGCAACGATCAACGCATTATCAAGTGCCAAAGGTGCAGTTGTGCCGCGTAATGAAAGTTGATCATTTTTCCAGTAGGAGCTGCCGCTAAGCTTATCTAGTCCGAACACGGTCCCTGCCGAATCTGAAATAAATAAATATTTACGTGACATCGTTAAGCCTTTGTCACTCGCAATATCCCGCGTCCACAAAGCACCACCCTGCTCAGCATCAAAACAGACTAGCCTACCCTGAAACGCAACTGCGCAAACTTGGCTATCATCCACGATAGGCGGACTTGTTATATCGCTGATGCGTTCCAATTCGGTATTGCCGCGCGGCTGCGAGACGGAAGCCTCCCACACAATCACGCCGTTATGCAGACCAATCGCAGACAGCTTTCCTGCCGCAAAACCAACATACACAATCCCTTTACGAATGGTCACACCCGCATTGCTACGCGCTGTAAGCGCGGGGGTAGCACGTTCATACAACCACAATCGCTGGCCATCTTTACTATCTAAACCAAAAATTCGACCATCCCCAGTGCGCACCACCACCACACCTTCAGCAAATTTCGGCGCACTCAGTACCTCACTGGAAACTTTAGTGCTCCAGCGCTGCTGCCCCGTTGTTTCGTCATAAGCGGCAACATCACCTTTCTCACCTCCGACAAACACTAAGCCATCACCTGCACCAACACCACCAGATACAATAAAACCACTTTTAATTTTCCACAGGCGCTCACCACTGCTGAGATCAAATCGTTGCACCACGCCTTTGTAATTAGCAGCAAGTACCGATTTCGAAGTAATCACAGGATAGAGTACGTTGTAATCCGCCTCGCCCACGTTTTGCTTCCAACGCACATCAAATTGATTGGCTGGCTTAAAGCTCACTAATTTCGCAGGCTTGATTTGCTCCTTATCGCTAGAGCAACCCACGGCAAAAACCACAAGTAATAGCGCGGCTATGCTGTTATGAAATCTCATTTAACATCCCCGAGCCCATCCAGCTTTAACTGCACTAAATTACGATACATACTTTTCTCGTCTATTTTTGCAAGTGCTTGTTTATATTCAGTTTTCGCATCTTCTCTCTTCCCTTGCGCACTCAATACATCGCCTTTGAGATCGGCATACAAACCGGTGAACGCTTCTGGATGAGTCGCATTGAGTAGCTTCAACGCCTCATCAAATTGCTTTTCATCCAATAAAATACTAGCCAACTTCAAACGCGCCGTATCTTGCAAACCCGTTTCATCGGCATGCTCGATGACCCACTGCAATTGAGTTTTAGCCAAAACCATATCTTTAGCTTGTACATTCACTTGCACCGCCAAAAGCTGTGCTCGTGGCGCATAAGCGCTACCGCCAAAACGCCCCACCAATGCAGCAACCGCATCATTCACGCGCTTTGGATCATTCGTCGTCGTTTGCTTTTGCACTTCTGCAAATAACTTAGACGCCTCAGATGCTTGCGTTGCCTGATGTTTTTTCCAATATTGCATACCAGAAAAACCGAGCAGACCAACCACCACCAAACCGACTACCCACTTGCTGTTTTCTTTCCACCAAGACTTCAGTGCCTCTACCTGTTCTTGTTCTTGCAAATCGAGCGTTGACATATTTATCCTCTGCTTAAATTGAGTTCACGAATTTTTTGCTGCAAATCGGCTGTTGCCACACGCACTTGCTCGCCACCTTCTCGCAACAGCTTTAACGTCGCTTGGCCCGCTTGGGCTTCATCATCACCAATAATCACTGCGCATAATGCCCCGCTGCTATCGGCTTTTTTCATCTGCGATTTAAAACTACCACCACCGCAATGCAACACCACTTTTAAATCAGCATCACGCAATTGCTCTGCTACGGTGCTAGCTAACTTACTCGCCGCATCGCCTTGATGCACAAGATAAACATCAAGAGGCACAAGTGGATTTTTCATTCCATCTTCTTGCAGCAGCGCCAGCAAACGCTCAATGCCCATGGCGAAACCACACGCGGGAGCAGCCTTGCCACCAATCTGCTCGATCAGACCATCATAGCGACCACCCGCACAAATTGTGCCTTGCGCGCCCAAGCGCGTCGTCACCCATTCAAACACAGTACGGTTGTAGTAATCCAACCCGCGCACCAAGCGTGGATTAATTTCGTAAGCCACTCCATGTTGATCGAGAATAGCCTTCACCGCCTCAAAATGAGCAATCGCCTCAGCATCCAACTCATCCATCAAACGCGGCGCGCCAGCGATAATGTCTTGCATCGCAGGATTTTTACTATCCAAAATGCGCAAGGGATTGGTATGCAAACGTCGCGTTGCATCTGCATCTAACAGCGCAGTGTGCTGCTCAAAATAAGTAATCAACTTCTCACGATGACGCTGGCGTGAAGCCACATCACCTAGTGTATTGATCTGTAGCCCCACATCACGAATACCTAGTTCTTTCCACAAACGTGCGCACATCAAAATTTGTTCTGCATCAATGTCTGGGCCGGCAAAACCCAGCGACTCAACACCGATCTGGTGAAACTGACGATAACGCCCTTTTTGTGGACGCTCATGGCGGAACATTGCTCCCGCATACCAAAGCCGCTGCGGTGCGTTATAGAGCAGATTATGCTGAAGCACAGCACGCACACAAGATGCCGTCCCTTCAGGGCGCAAAGTCAAATGGTCGCCATTCAAACCATCTTCAAAGCTATACATCTCTTTTTCAACGATGTCCGTCACCTCGCCGATGGCGCGCTTAAACAAAGCGGTTGGCTCCACCAAAGGCATGCGAATGTTGCGATAGCCATATGATTCAAGCCATTCGCGCACCGTGTCTTCAAACCAAAGCCACAACTGTGCCTCGTCCGGCAAAATATCGTTCATGCCGCGCACGGCTTGTAAGGTTGGATTACTCATTGAATACAGGAAAAACAGATTAGCCGAGATTTATCAGGGGCGCGATATTAACAGGAAAGAGGCTAGTCCAGAAGCAGCGTGCGTGGATGTGGCTAACTGGTCAGAAGATTTTTAGCGCCAACAGCTAAGGCAAATCAAAAAGCGATTTCCTGCCAAAAAACAATCACTCCAACCAGATAAACGTTCCCATACGGCCCGTAACGCCATCCCTGCGATATGAGAAGAAGCGCGCCGAATCAGTATAGGTGCAATGCTCACCACCATAGACACGAGTAATACCCAGCGCGTTTAGACGTTGATGCGCAAGCAGATAAATATCGGCGTGATATTTTTTCTCATCCCCTCTCCCCTGCCCCTCTCCCCGTGGGGGCGAGGGGATAAAGGCTTCGCTCGCCTGTGCATTGTGAGCAATAAATGTGGCACGAACCTCCTCGCCCACTTCGAAAGCTCGCTGACTAATGGCAGGACCAAACCACGCCATCAATTTTTTCGGCGCTACATTCATTGCATTCACGGTAGCCTCGATCACACCCGCCGCTAACCCTTTCCATCCGGCATGTGCCGCCCCCACTACGGTGCCATCTTCGTCACACAATAAAATAGGCAGGCAATCTGCGGTCATCACCACACACACTGAGCCACGATGACGTGCGATGCTGGCATCCGCATGAATCAAGCAAGAGCCTACATCGGCATTCGCTATCACTGTGCCATGCACTTGTTGTAACCAAACCGGCTCACTTGGCATAAGTGACGAAAGTAACTGGCGATTTTTTGCGACGGCTTGCGGTTCATCACCCACATGGTCGCCGAGATTAAAACTTTCGTAAGGTGCCGTGCTCACACCACCCAAACGCGTACTCTGCAAACAGCGTATATTTTTGGGTGCTGGCCAATCGGGAATTAGGTATCCCCCCCCCTGCCCCACTTCTCCCATAGGGCGAGGAAATAAGGCGCTTGGTATATCGCTAGGCGATTTCATGAGCAATCATCCGCACGCTTTTCAACAACTGTTGCATATCGCTTGGCATATCCACTTGCCACTCCATCCACTCGCCTGTTTCGGGGTGCTCTAAACCCAATCGCTCAGCGTGTAGTGCTTGACGAGGAAATACTTGCAACGTAGGCACCATTTGCGCAGGACACTTTTGCGCACCTTTGATGTAG
>JAUYFR010000276.1 GCA_030690855.1 Gallionellaceae bacterium | reverse complement strand
CAAAGGTTGGGCCAGTCACTTGGCGCAACTGCAACTTGAGGTGTTTTTCACCAACAATGCGTTGCGACTGAACCTGAAAGTCCCCTCGGAAAAGAGGCTCAGGAAAACCTTGCCCCCAAACTTGTTGCTCTAATACTCGTGCTAAATCTAGGGAACAGTCGCTTGACGATAGTTCACCATCTGTTTCAATGGTTTTTTCTAAATCTGTGGGCGTCAGCAATGTTTGTGTGACACGCTCAAAAGCCTGCTGAAACTCGTCGAAATGATCCTCTCGAATACTTACACCTGCTGCCATTGCATGACCACCAAATTTTTGTAGTAGGTGCGGGTGTCGCTTGGCGACAAGATCAAGCGCATCGCGCAAATGTAATCCGTTGATGCTACGTCCTGAGCCTTTTAACTCTCCATCTTTGGCGCGAGCGAAAGCAATAACAGGACGATGAAAACGATCTTTTAAGCGCGAGGCAAGTATGCCGATCACCCCCTGATGCCAGCTTTCATCAAATAGAGTAAGGCTAAAGCCATCTTCCGGCGTGACCTGTTCTAATGCGGCGAGAGCGACTTCTTGCATGTCCGCCTCGATGTTGCGGCGTTCCTGATTTAACGCGTCTAGCTTAGTGGCGATAGCGAAGGCTTCGTTCGCATCATCTGTTAATAGGCAGCGAATGCCTAGGCCCATATCCTCCAAGCGGCCGGCCGCATTGAGTCGGGGCCCAACAATGAATCCGAGTTCGTAAGCAGAGGCTTTAGCCAAGTTTTTTTTGGCAATTTTGAAAATTGCATTGATACCAGCGCACGCACGTTCAGCTCGCATTCGTTGTAAGCCCTGTTGTACTAAGATGCGGTTGTTTTTATCCAGCTTGACTACGTCGGCTACAGTGCCGAGTGCGACAAGGTCGAGTAAGGCGCCGAGGTTTGGTTCCGCTTGTGTTGCGAATGTGCCGCGCTCACGTAATTCAGCACGCAGAGCAAGCAGCACATAAAATATCACGCCGACCCCAGCTAAATTTTTGCTGGGGAAATCGCAGCCAAGTTGATTGGGGTTTACGATGCACAGTGCGTCCGGCAGTGCGTCACCGGGCAAGTGATGGTCCGTCACTAATACCCGCATTCCTAGGCGATTCGCTTCCGCAACACCTTCCACGCTGGCGATACCGTTATCCACCGTGAGTAAAAAATCTGGCTTAAGTTGCGCAGCTAATTGCACTATTTCAGGCGTTAACCCGTAACCAAACTCAAAGCGGTTGGGCACAATGAAATCTACTCGAGCGCCAAACAGGCCTAAACCGCGCATAGCCATCGCACATGCGGTCGCGCCATCGGCATCGTAGTCGGCAACGATCAGAATTTTCTTCTGCGCCTTAATGGCGTCAGCTAATAGACGCGCCATTTCTTGTGCATTTTTTAATTGCGTAAAGGGAAGTAAGTGCGTTAGCGCTGTGTCTAACTGAGCGGCATCTTGAATGCTGCGAGAGGCGAAAATGCGGGCTAATAGAGGCGAGAAGCCGGACATAACGAGTTTTTGGTAATCTTTCGCGAGATAGGCGCGATTAAGGACGAGGGTCATGTGCACAATTCTGCTTCAAAATGTAGTCGCAGTTTAGCAGACAGGGCAAAGTATTTTGTCGTCAGTTAAGATAGAATGCCGCCCACTTTATAAAACGACACAGGCATATCGTGGCACTGATAGTTCAAAAATACGGCGGCACCTCAGTTGGTAGCCCGGAACGCATTAAAAACGTAGCGCAACGCGTTGCAAAATACAAAGCACAAGGTCATCAAGTCGTCGTGGTCGTTTCCGCAATGAGTGGCGAGACCAATCGATTAATAGCCCTTGCTAAAGAGGTTCAAGCGCATCCTGATCCGCGCGAATTAGACGTCATGATTTCTACGGGCGAACAAGTCACCATTGGCTTGCTAGCAATGGCGCTGATGGAGCAGGGCATGAAAGCCAAGAGTTACACTGGCGCGCAGGTAAAAATACTGACCGATAGCGCCTTTACTAAAGCCCGCATTGTCAGCATTGATGAGCAAAATATTCGCACTGACTTAGCAAATGATTATGTTGTTGTAGTTGCCGGCTTTCAAGGAATGGATGAAGAAGGCAATATCACGACATTAGGTCGTGGCGGCTCTGATACAACTGGAGTAGCTATTGCTGCAGCGCTGAGGGCTGATGAGTGTCAGATTTATACCGATGTTGATGGGGTTTACACCACCGATCCGCGGTTAGTTCCTGAGGCACGTCGTTTGAAAAGCATTACTTTTGAAGAGATGCTGGAAATGGCAAGCCTTGGTTCGAAGGTGTTGCAAATTCGCGCTGTTGAGTTTGCTGGCAAATACAAAGTTAAACTGCGTGTGCTGTCAAGTTTTGCAGAAGAGGGCGAGGGCACACTGATCACGTTCGAGGAAAACGACAAAATGGAACAAGCAATCATTTCAGGCATCGCATTCAATCGCGACGAAGCAAAAATCACCGTGCGTGGCGCACCAGATAAACCAGGTATTGCCTACCAAATTCTGGGGCCAGTTAGTGAAGCCAATGTCGACGTTGACATGATTATCCAGAACGTGGGTATCGATGGTTCTACGGACTTCTCATTTACGGTCCATCGTAATGAGTTCGTTAAAGCAATGGATATTTTGAAGAGTCAAGTGCAGCCGCATATTGGCGCAGCAGATGTTATCGGCGATAACAAGACTGCCAAAGTTTCAGTTGTTGGTGTAGGCATGCGTTCTCATGTGGGTATCGCTAGCAAGATGTTTAGAACCTTGGCTGAAGAAGGTATCAACATTCAAATGATTTCAACTTCAGAAATTAAAATTTCAGTTGTGATTGATGAGAAGTATTTAGAGTTGGCTGTGCGCATCTTGCACAAAGCATTCGATCTGGACCAAGAAGAAGCATAAACAGTTTGACCGGAAAGCCTTAACACCGTATTATCTGCGGCCTTCGGAGAAGTGGCCGAGTGGTCGAAGGCACACCCCTGCTAAGGGTGCATCCGGGCAAAACCTGGATCGAGGGTTCGAATCCCTCCTTCTCCGCCAAGGAAGTAGTTGTAGTTGATTTTAGTTTTAAACGCGCCCGTAGCTCAGCTGGAGAGAGTACTTGGCTACGAACCAAGGGGTCAGGAGTTCGAATCTCTTCGGGAGCACCAATTCATGTTAAAAGTGGGCACTTGATTCAAGTTGCCCATTTTTTTTTGTTGCATCGTTTCAGCAAGCGCAGCATAGCTT
>JAUYFR010000270.1 GCA_030690855.1 Gallionellaceae bacterium | reverse complement strand
CCAGCAAATGAATACGATCAAAAATGGTTTGCAACTTAGTGGAGTTATCGACCACATGCACCGGCGTGGTGATATTGCCGCAGTCATGCAACAAGGCTGCAATTTTTAGTTCGTATTTTTCTTTTTCGGTCATCACAAAGTTTTGCAATGACGATCCAGGTTTTGCGCAGGTAATTGCCTCAGCCAACATCATGGTGAGTGCGGGAACACGTGCGCAGTGACCTCCGGTATAGGGAGACTTATCGTCAATCGCCGTATTAATCAAACTAATAAACGACTCAAACAACTCTTCTAACTGCTGAATCAAACGGCGGTTACTCAGCGCGATGGCTGCTTGCGAAGCCAGTGATTCGAGCAACTGCTGATCGTCTTGGCTAAATTTCCTCACTTCTTTTGTGACAGGATCAAGTGAGTTAATTAATTGCAACACCCCGATAATTTCTTGCTCATGATTGCGCATCGGCACGGTTAAAAATGAGCTCGAACGATAGCCTGTTTTTGCGTCAAATTTTTTCGTGCCTGAAAAGTCAAAGCCCTGCGCAAGATAAGCATCTTCGATATTAATCGTCTCGCCACGCAACACCGAATAGGAAACGACCATCGCCAAATTTGGCTCGCCATTAACATACAGAGGGATAGGATAAAAAGTAATTTTCTCCCCCGTCGTCCCGCCCTTTTGAACTTTTAAAGAGTCATTGCGAAGAATCTCGAAGGTCAGAACTTGCTTATCCGGATCGACCAGATAGAGCGTTCCTGCGTCTGCATTGGTGATTTTTTTAGCGGCCAGCAAAATATCTTCAAGCAACTTGTCGATATTTTTTTCATTGGAGAGTGCTGCGCCAATTTGATTCAAATCGCTCAAACGCGCCAGCAAGCCTTCTAGCGTAGATAGCGGCACTTGCTGTTGTTCAACTACCGTGGTTTGATTGGTTGCTTCCATCGCGAGTAGCTTACTTAATACAGACTGACCGAACCTGATGAATGTCGGTAATTCCCAACAAGACCTTTTCAATACCATCTTGTTTCAGGGTACGCATACCCTCTTCCAATGCGATGGCAAATAACTCAGCCACCCGTGCGTGTTCCTGAATTCCCTTTTTAATCGGATCAGTTCCAATCAACAATTCGTGCAAACCAACACGGCCTCGGTAGCCTGTACCCGAACACTTATCGCAACCCACATGGTCGTACAAAATGATCTGCCCTTTGTCGTCACCAAATAATTTAACCCATTCAGCGTACTGCGCTTTGTAGGCGGCGTTAGGATCTTTTTTCCAACCTTCTGTGCTCAACAGTTCAGCACCATACTCAACTAATAGCGCTTTAATTTCTTCTTGCGAAGCAGTGTGTGGTTTTTTGCAATCTTTGCACAAACGTTTAGCTAAGCGCTGGGCCAAAATACCCAACAGCGCATCGGCGAAGTTGAACGGATCCATACCCATATCCAACAAACGACTAATCGACTCCGGCGCGCTGTTGGTGTGCAAAGTTGCAAACACTAAGTGTCCCGTGAGCGAAGCCTCAATACCAGTGGAGACTGTCTCTTTGTCGCGCATTTCACCAACCATAATCACGTCTGGATCGGCACGTAAAAATGCGCGCATAACCGTGGCGAAATCAAGCCCCGCCTTTTTGTTAATCTGCACTTGGCGCAATCCCTTTTGCGTAATCTCAACAGGATCTTCCGCTGTCCAAATTTTCGTCTCAGGGTTATTGATATGTTTCAAGATAGAGTGCAGCGTGGTCGTCTTACCAGAGCCAGTTGGACCGCACACAAAGAACAAGCCATAAGGTTTACTGATCGTGGTTTTAACCAATTCCAAATTGCGTACCGAGAAGCCCATATTATCTAGCGGAATCGGCTCACCTGACGCCAAGATACGCATCACCACATCTTCAACACCGCCCTGAGAAGGAATGGTCGCCACACGTAACTCAATATCCAACGGACCAAACTTTTTAAATTTAATTTTGCCGTCTTGCGGCTTGCGTTTCTCAGAAATATCTAAGTCGCACATGATTTTAAGGCGCGTGACTAATGCATTACGGTAGGTCGAGGGCACTTCAATGTAATTGAGCAAGGAACCGTCTTTACGCAAACGAACCCCAGTTTTACCTTTGCCCGGCATCGGCTCGATGTGAATATCGGAAGCACCCATCTTATAGGCGTCCACAATAATCTTATTCACCAATTTAACCAGCTCGTTATCTGCCGCAGCGCTAACGTCCTCTTGACTTAGGGCGCTAGACTCTTCTTCATCCGACCCCAGCGAGGTGAGCAGATCATCCATGCTCCCCATATCTTCCATACTGCCAGAAACATCTGAGCTACTATTTCCACCGTAAAACAAATCAAGTGTCGCCTTGAATTCACGTTGCGGACACACACGATAGATCAATCGATGCTTAGGGAAGATATTGTTTACAACACGCGAAGCTTGAATACGTTCCGGATCAGTGGTCAGAATAATCAGACCATCTGTGGTGTCATCAATTGGCACCCAATGGCTACTCTCTACATATTCGCGGCGCAGATTTTTAAGTAACTCACTTGGCTTAATGCGGTCAGATTTATAGGGCTCATAAGGCACGCCAAAAAAGCTGGATAGGGCCTTACCTAAAGCCTCTGTTTTTACTTGAAACTCATCAATTAATACGTCTTCAACATCAACGCCCTTGCGCCTTGCAGTACGTGTTGCCAATTCAAACTCAGCTGCCGACATCACCGCATCGGCCACCAGATAATCATATTTGGTTTTAACCACACCCGCTTGCTGCTGACGCTGACGCAACGCAACAGCAAGTGTCTGTGACAGCTCACGCACACCCTCTTCCACCAATTCAGGGAAAGGAATGCCAGCCTTGTTGTTAATAACCTGCATGACGCCGATTAACTCGCCAGACGCCGCCTCAAGGATTGGCGCCACCAACATTTGCTTGGTGCGATAGCCTGTGCGTTTATCCACGTCTTGTAAAAAGCGCAGCGTTGCACTGAACGAAGTCAGCTCGTGCTCGTCATACACATCTTTAATGTTGAGTAATTTTTTATTGAATGCAGCAAAGCCAGCGATACTTTGTTCTGCAATCGGCAGTTTGAGATCTTTAAAAGAATTGAGTCCCGTTTTAACTTTAGAAATTAATGAGGCTTTATCATCACCGACCACATAAACCGTTAAACGGTCAGCATTAAATAGGTTGCAGATGTCTTTACTGACATCCAACATGATTTCGTCAATGTTATTCGTCGCGTGAATCTTATTGGTAACTTGGTTCAGATTTTTTGTGAACTCTAGTTGCGCGCCAATTTCATTCACATTGCCTTGCACCGCATTATTCATAACTATTCCAACTTTCCTTTTATTGCTGCTCTGACTTTGGAATTGACCAAAGTCCGTTTTCTAATACATTCACTTTATAACCTGCTTGCGCCAAAATAAATGCAGCGGCGGCACTACGCCTCCCGCTCTGACAATAGGCGATATAGGGCACGTCTTTACTTAATGCGCCCACAGCATTGCGAATATCGTTTAAAGGGACGTTAATTGCATTCGGTAATTTATCGAAACGATACTCGGGGGGATGCCGAACATCTAACCAAGTAGCGCCATTCGCCACCTCTTTTTTGGCCTCCGCGTAACTAACTTTATGCAGTAGAGGCTCTTGCATCAGCTCTAAAAAGTCATGTTTCTTTAGTCGCAATAGCACTCCATTACTTCTCATGGTGACAGTCGCATTACGTTTTGAATTTGAGATGAGCGCCTCTTCTCCAAAGACATCGCCGGCTTTAAGCTCGGCCAACACCCGCTGAACGCCACCGACCAGTCGCGTCACTTGAGCGCGTCCACTCTCAATCAGATAGTAATAATCACCTTCACCCCCTTCGTGAATGATGACTTCCTTGTCCCACACCGCAACCACTTCAATTCGTTCGAGCAGCATGCCAATGTTAGCGGAAGGCAAATGTGCAAATGGGCTGTTGTGCAAATTTTCGGCACTAAACATGCCCGAGTTCAATAATCTTTTTACCACCGTATCCGCGTTTTTTTTCGCCTGGGGTGCTTTGCTTTCATCGTGATAGGAGAACTGATCCCAGGTAATCATCTGATCGAGCAGATCATCATCCACCCGTAACAGCTGAATACGAGTGAGTGCCTTGGCGGCACTAATATCTGGCTGGCGTTTACCAATGGGATGGCGAGCCCATTCAGAGTCTGCACACATCACTACATTGTTGCCGTCTGCATAATTAATTTCGAGCTCACCCCTCACCAAATACACAGACTGCCCTTGCAACGAGCGGCCCGCAAAAGGGTCTTGCCCTTGTGCGATGGTTTCCAAATGACAATACTCAAGCAACTCTCGTAGTCGCGAAGGACTAAATGACGAGATGGGCTCTAAGGCGGCGAGCACTCGAATATCTAAAATATCATGCATACGACTCTATTTTTCCTTGA
>JAUYFR010000266.1 GCA_030690855.1 Gallionellaceae bacterium | reverse complement strand
TTACGACGACCACGATAACCCTTAGCGAGGTCTAAAACTTTCTTATGACGCGCACGCGCCGTTACACCACGTTTTACTCTTGGCATTTTCTATACTCCTTAAGCGTAGGGCATCATGGCGCGAACAGACGCCGTGTTGGTTGCGTGAACTTCAGTCGTACCACGCAACTGACGTTTATTCTTGGTAGTCTTCTTAGTCAGAATGTGACGTTTGAAGGCTTGCGAACGCTTGATGCTTCCGCCTGCACGAACAACAAAGCGTTTTTTTGCACCGCTTTTTGTTTTCATTTTTGGCATGACAACTCCTTTTATTTGATGACGCCGGGAGGTTTCTGACAGAAACACTTGAAAACCCGGAACCACTTATCTGGAACTACCTTCTACTACTCCACGCCAATCAGTTCCTTATAACTGACGCAGATCAAACTTATTTCTTTTTGGGACTGAGTACCATCACCATTTGACGGCCTTCCATCTTGGGAAATTGCTCAACCACACCATGCTCTAGCAAATCTTGTTTCACACGCTCCAACAACTGCATACCAATCTGCTGGTGAGCAATCTCACGTCCACGGAAACGCAAAGTAATCTTGGTTTTATCACCCTCTGCCAGGAACTTGATCAGATTACGCAACTTAATGTTGTAATCGCCATCATCTGTACCCGGGCGGAATTTCACTTCCTTGATCTGAACCTGCTTTTGCTTGAGCTTAGCTTCGTGCTGTTTTTTGGCTTCGGCATATTTAAATTTGCCAATGTCCATGATTCGACAAACTGGAGGCTCTGCTAACGGCGCAATCTCCACCAAGTCCAACTCTGCCTCATCCGCCATGCGCAACGCTTCCGCGATTGCCACAACACCAACCTGCTCTCCTTCCGCGCCAATGAGCCGCACCTGAGGTGCTGTAATCTGCTCGTTCATGCGCTGTGCTTTATCTTGTGCTATTGCAATTTCTCCATTTAAAAAATTAAACCGTGCGGCCCGTTACAGATCGGTTTTTAAGCACTCAATCAGCGCTTCTACCGACATCTGACCAAGGTCTTCACCTTGACGGTTACGCACGGAAACGAAACTTGCAACCATTTCTTTATCGCCAATAATTAGCTGAAAAGGCAACTTCTGCAAGCTATGTTCTCGTATTTTATAGGTAATCTTCTCATTGCGCAAATCCAGGTGTACGCGAAAACCCACGGCTTGAAGTGCCTGAGCTACCTTAGTCGTGTATTCCGACTGCGCTTGCGAAATATTCATCACCGCCAATTGCACTGGCGCCAGCCACAACGGTAACGCTCCGGCATGGTTTTCTACCAATATGCCAATGAAGCGTTCAAGCGAACCCAAAATCGCGCGATGCAACATCACTGGCACCTTGCGAGTATTGTCTTCATCTACAAATTCAGCACCCAAACGACCCGGCATCGAGAAGTCCACCTGAATCGTACCGCACTGCCAAGAGCGACCAATCGCGTCCTTAATGTGGAACTCAATCTTCGGACCGTAGAACGCCCCTTCGCCCGGCAACTCTTCCCACTCCATGCCTGAGGCACGCAAAGCAGCACGCAACGCAGATTCAGATTTATCCCAAATTTCGTCAGATCCCACACGGCCTTCTGGGCGGAGTGCCAGCTTTACCCGCACATCATTGAAGCCAAAATCTTTATAGACTTTAAGTACTAGCGCGTTGAAGGCAGTTACTTCAGCCTCAATCTGCTCTTCAGTGCAGAAAATATGACCATCGTCCTGCACAAAACCGCGCACTCGCATCAGGCCATGCAGCCCACCCGATGGTTCGTTACGATGACAAGAGCCAAACTCGCCATAACGCAAAGGCAATTCGCGGTATGAGCGCAAATCAGAATTAAAAACCTGCACGTGCCCTGGGCAGTTCATCGGCTTAATCGCGTAATCGTGCTTCTCCGACTCAGTGGTAAACATGTTGGCTTTGTAATGCTCCCAATGCCCCGATTTTTCCCACAACACACGGTCGATAATTTGCGGACAGCGAATCTCTTGATAACCATTATCGCGATACACCGCGCGCATGTATTGCTCGATCACCTGCCACATCGCCCAACCCTTGGGATGCCAGAACACCATGCCTGGCGCTTCGTCTTGCATGTGAAACAAGTCAAGTTGCTTGCCTAACTTACGATGGTCGCGCTTCTCTGCCTCATCTAAGCGCAAGAGATACGCATCAAGGTCATCTTTTTTCGCCCACGCTGTGCCGTAAATACGTTGCAACATTTCGTTTTTAGAGTCACCGCGCCAATACGCACCGGCCACCTTCATCAGCTTGAACACCTTGAGCTTGCCAGTTGATGGCACGTGAGGGCCGCGACACAGGTCAGTGAATTCGCCTTCGCTATACAAGGACACATCTTGATCCGCAGGAATCGAAGAGATGATTTCCGCCTTGTAATGCTCGCCAATATGTTTGAAATAAGACACCGCTTCGTCGCGTGGCAATACACGACGCGTTACTGGCAAATCAAGTTTAGCCAATTCAGCCATACGCTTTTCAATTGCTGCCAAATCTTCTGGGGTAAAAGGGCGTGAATAGGCGAAGTCATAATAAAAACCATTTTCGATCACAGGGCCAATCGTCACCTGCGCCTCAGGAAACAGCTCTTTCACCGCATAAGCGAGCAGGTGTGCGGTGGAGTGGCGTATCAGATCAACGCCGTCCGCATCTTTATCAGTAATGATCGCGAGCAGTGCATCATTTGAAATCAAATGCGAAGTATCGACCAACTGACCATCCACTTTGCCCGCTAGTGCGGCTCGCGCCAAACCAGCACCAATGCTCTGCGCAATCTCGGCTACGGTAACGGGGTTAGAAAAAATACGCTGTGAACCATCTGGCAGTGTAATGATTGGCATAATGACTCTATCAAAAGAAAATGCGGCTATCGCCGCACTTAAAAGCAAATTTAATCAATAGCGAGAATCAAAATCTAATCGAATCCCGCAAAGTGGCTCTCATTGTAAGGGTTGCACCTTTTCTCGTCTATACCGACCCTTCCACAGCAGGTACTTATTGATTGTCGGTGCGATTATCAGCAGAATGGCGTCCGTACAAAGTGATGCCAGATTCAATTTTATAATTTAAAGTGCGGCACAATAATTTTTTAGGAGAAAGCACCCCATGCAAATTAGCTCAAACAAATCAAGCGCCGAAGACAAAGTTGTCCTTCAACTTACAGGGCGTTTTGACTTTAGTGCACGCCATATTTTCAAGGAGGCCTACACACCCCTACTACAACCTTCACCTGAAAAAATAATTGAAATCAACATGGCCGGCGTTGATTATCTAGACAGCTCATCTTTAGGCATGTTGATGTTGCTGAGCGAAAAAGCCAGCGAAGTGGGCAAATCAATCTCGCTAACACAGCCAAACACAACCGTTGCACAAATTTTAGATATTGCCAATATTGGCAAAGTACCCAATATAAAAATCATCAAATAAGCTTCTACGCAGCCGTACCCTCACGGCTGCAATTAGCTCTTTTACTCGGCAGGCAACTCCAAATACACCACCACTTCAGAGCCGTTGCCTAAATACTGAATTGCGTTACAAGTACTTTTAAGCAACGTAATGCCCCTACCTTGGCGCAAACGCTGACTACTATTTTCGTCATGTATCTTCAGCGCAGTGAAATCAAACCCTTCACCGCTATCCTTAATATGTATCTTCATCAATTGCCCGTTATCGCTTGGGAGTTTTTCGAGATGCATTTCGATTTTGCCATGCTCAAGATTGGCAATACGGTTTGCACGTTCATCGAAATACACCTCCATATCAATGTAGTCAACATGCTTTAAAGCTGAATCAATCTTCAGAATGCCATGATCTAGCGAATTACTAAACAGCTCATAAAACACTACAAAAATATAGCCATTCGATTGTTTAACCTCTA
>JAUYFR010000252.1 GCA_030690855.1 Gallionellaceae bacterium | reverse complement strand
ATGCCCACCATCAGCGGCATGCGCCGTCGTGGTTACACACCGGAAGGTATCCGCGAGTTCGCCAAGCGTGTCGGCGTCTCCAAGAGCGAGAACAGCGTGGACATGGCGATCATGGAAGGTGCGATTCGCGAAGACTTGGAGCTGCGCGCGCCGCGTGTGATGGCGATTATCAATCCGCTGAAAGTCACTATCACCAATGTTGAAGGCGCACAAACGCGTGAAGCCGACTTTCATCCGAACATGCCAGAGCTAGGCAAACGGGTTGTGCCATTTGGCAAAGAACTTTTCATCGAAGCTGACGACTTTGCCGAAGAACCCCCAGCTGGTTGGAAGCGCCTCACGCTGGACGGTGAAGTGCGTTTGCGTCACAGCTACGTAATGCGTTGCGACGAAGCGGTGAAAGATGCTGCGGGCAAGGTGATTGAATTGCGCTGCAGTATTGATCACGCCACCTTGGGTAAAAATCCTGAAGGACGCAAAGTAAAGGGCGTGATTCACTTCTTGGCTTGTGAGCATGCGTTACCTGCTGAGATCCGTTTGTATGATCGCCTCTTCACTATTCCAGAGCCCGATGGCGATAAAGAAGTGGATTTCTGCACGTACTTGAATCCCGTATCGCTCACCGTGGTGCAAGGTTGGGTAGAGGCTGCGGTGAAAGACGCTGCACCTGAAACACGCTATCAATTTGAACGTACCGGCTACTTTGTGACCGATCGCCGCGACCATCAGCCAAGCGGAAAATTGGTATTCAATCGCACCGTCACGCTCAAAGATTCTTGGGCGAAAGAGCAAGCTTGATCGTCATTCCGGCGAAGGCCGGAATCCAGTGCGGTTATTAAATATGCCGTTGATTTTGTTCGTGCGATGCACGAGTATTTTAACTAACTGGATACCGGCTTTCGCCGGTATGACGGAATAATCGAGGTGCGATACGATGAGTAAGTTGCCGTGTGTATATTTACTCGCCAGTAAACGCAACGGCACTTTGTATGTCGGAGTTACTTCGGATTTGGTGAAAAGAATTTGGGAGCACAAAAGCCATGTTGTCGATGGTTTTACTAAACAGTATGGCGTGGATCAACTGGTTTGGTATGAAGTACATGAAACGATGGAGTCTGCTATTCAACGAGAGAAGGCAATCAAGGAATGGCAGCGAGCATGGAAATTGAAATTGATTGAAGAGTTCAATCCCGACTGGAATGATTTGTACGCCACGGTGTGTTAAGCCGTCATACCGGCGAAGGCCGGTATCCAGTCATAAAAATACCCCGTGCAAAGCACGGACATAACCAACTGCATCTTGAATAAAACCGCTGGATTCCGGCTTACGCCGGAATGACGGCTCAAGTTAAGAAAAAATAGAAATGCTAAAAATCCACAACACACTCACCCGCGACAAGCAAGATTTCAAACCGATTGATGCGAACAAAGTCCGCATGTATGTGTGCGGTATGACGGTGTACGACTACTGCCACCTCGGCCATGCGCGGGTGATGGTGGTGTTTGACATGGTGTATCGCTGGCTAAAGTCATCGGGTTATGACGTGACCTATGTGCGCAACATCACCGACATCGACGACAAAATCATCAAACGCGCATTTGAGAATAGTGAATCAATTCATGTACTTACGCAAAGATTCGTCGATGCGATGCACGAAGATGCCGATGCACTCGGTGTGCAACGCCCTGATCACGAGCCACGCGCTACGCAATATGTGCCGCAGATGTTGGCGATGATTGAGCAGTTAGAAAAAAATGGTTTGGCGTACCAAGCAGCCGATGGTGATGTGAACTACGCCGTGCGTAAATTTGAGGGTTACGGAAAGTTGTCCGGTAAATCGCTAGAAGATCTACGTGCAGGTGAGCGAGTGGATGTGGCAGAAAGCAAACATGACCCGCTTGATTTTGTATTGTGGAAGCACGCTAAAGAAGGTGAAACGGACGAAGTGAAATGGGATTCGAAATGGGGCAAAGGTCGCCCCGGCTGGCATATCGAATGCTCTGCGATGGGCTCTGAATTATTAGGCAATCATTTTGATATTCATGGTGGCGGTGCTGACTTGCAGTTTCCTCACCACGAGAATGAAATTGCGCAAAGTGAAGGTGCACATCAATGCCAGTATGTGAATTACTGGATGCACAACGGTTTTGTGCGAGTGGACACCGAGAAGATGTCCAAGAGTTTGGGCAACTTTTTTACCATTCGAGAAGTGTTAAAAAAATACGATGCTGAAGTGGTGCGCTTCTTTATTTTGCGCGCGCACTATCGCAGTCCACTAAATTATTCAGATCAACATTTAGATGACGCAAAGGGCGCTTTGACACGGCTTTATACGGCGTTGAAAAGCCTAACCCCTCCCAGCCTCCCCTTGTCAGGGGAGGAGCCTGCCGGCTCGATGGTTTTACACTCCTCCCCTGATAAGGGGAGGTCGGGAGGGGTTGCCGTTGATTGGAACAGTGCTCATGCTGCCAAATTCAAAGCCGCAATGGACGACGACTTCAATACGCCGGAAGCGGTTGCGGTGTTATTCGACCTTGCCAATGAAGTGAATCGCAATCAGTCCGTTGAAGTTGCGGTGCAACTCAAAGCCTTGGCAGGCGTGCTCGGACTTTTGCAATGTGATCCGCAAGCGTTTTTGCAAGGCGGCGCAAACGAAGGCGGCTTAGATGATGCCGCGATTCAGGCACAAATCGAAGCGCGTGTGGCCGCTAAAAAAGCCAAAAACTTCGCCGAGGCAGACCGTATTCGTAAGGAATTATTAGACGCGGGAATTGTGTTGGAAGACTCGGCACAGGGAACAACGTGGCGCAGAGGTTAATTGTGAGTCTGTACTTAATCCCAAGACACGGATTGTTTGGCGGCGTTTATTTTTTTATCGCCCCAATGCATGGGAGCTGAAGGCGCATCGCTCGTATTTTTTATCGTTGTGCCATCACCTTGAGCAGTGACTTCGACTTTACCCGCTGCATTTTCTACGTAGATGCCCTTGCCATCGAGCAGGGCAACATCGAGTGCCTCTGAAAAATAAAACCCACCCCAAAAATCAGTGCCGCGTATGCCAATGGTGGCGACTTTTGTTTTGATTTTGAAATCGCGTTCTTTGAGTTTTCCAATCGCACCAGTCACCGCGCGGAATGCACCTTTGAGTAACTCCATGCTGGCAGAGCCTTGCTGCAATTTTGGTGAATAGCGGTAATCGCTAATGACGAATTCGGTGTTTTCGCCCAAGGTTAGAATCGCACCATCATTCATTTTTAAAGCAAGGCGAGTGTTAGCGCCTGTCACGATGCGATCACCAATGAGCACTTTCATGCCGATCGTTAAATTTTCAGAGGCGTTCTGGTGATTGGTTAGTGCGGCGCCGCGCATTTTTTGCACCGTGCCGGCGACAGGTGAATCAATAGCATTTGCCATTGGGGCAAAGAAGATGGCAAGGAGTGCGAGTAGGGCGGGGCGCATGGGGTTAGGGTAGCTTTCCCGCTGTGACCATGCGGTTGAATAAGATATTTGGTGTTACCCAATTCACAAGATCATCGAAAGTGGGCGTAATGTCGTGACTGACGTATATCGTGTTAGTAGTGTTGGAATTGTCAATTTCATCCGCATCTGTGCTCGCTGTAGTCTGTGTTCCTA
>JAUYFR010000250.1 GCA_030690855.1 Gallionellaceae bacterium | reverse complement strand
TGGAACGAAGCTGACGCGAGAATTGCTTCTCGATGTGGTTGCCTCAAGCGACAAGAAACGATTTGCTCTTAGCCCGGACGGCTCAAGAATCCGGGCGAATCAGGGCCACTCGATTCAGGTCAACCTCAACCTACAGCCGCTGACACCTCCGCAAGTCCTGTTTCATGGAACGGCCACTCGATTCGCATCATCGATTCGGGCGCACGGACTCGTCGCTGGCTCAAGACAATTCGTTCACTTGTCCGTCGACAGATCAACTGCACTCCAGGTGGGCAAACGATACGGCAAACCGCTCTTACTGGAAGTTGAAGCTCTCGCCATGAGCCGCAACGGGCATGAGTTCTTCATGTCGGCGAATGGCATCTGGCTCACGCGCGCCGTTCCAGCAACCTACCTGCGTTTCCCCGATGCGCCATAAAACCGTTTCAAGCAGTGCAGGAAATCGGCATAAAGGTAAGATTGGGTTGTCTCTCATCAAGCTGGTTAAGCTCGACTACGACGCATCCTGTCGCGCCACAGGATCACAATGTCGGCATTACCTCAAAGGAGCGACAAATGAAAAAAAACTATTGGAAAACGTAGCGGTAGAAACGCTGGATGCCATCCGCAGCTGTTTAATCGCAACCTACTGGCGCCAGACGGGGTGGATGACATAATAACGAAAGGTGGGGTATATGCGCTGATCGGGCCGACTGGTGTGGGGAAAACCACCACCACGGCCAAGTTGGCGGCACGCGCTGTGGTGCAACATGGAGCGGAAAAGGTAGCGTTGTTGACAACAGACTTCTATCGGATTGCAGGTTATGAACAGTTAAAGATTTTCGGGAAAGTACTCGGCGTGGAGGTGCATACGGCGAGGGATACCGATGATTTGCGCCTGACTCTCTCTGCTTTGCGCCACAAACATCTGGTGTTGATCGATACTGAGGGTATGGGGCAATATGCTAAAGGTGTGGGCGACCAAAATAAGATGTTCGACGCGGCTGATGTGCAGTGCTTGCTGTTATTGAACGCGACCAGCAGCGGCGATACGCTGGAAGAGGTGGTACGCATGCTTCGCAGCAAAAAAGTAATCGGCTGCATTGTCACCAAGCTGGATGAGGCTGCCAATATTGGCACGGTGGCGGAAATTGCGGTGCGCCACCGCTTAACAATGCACTATATGACTAACGGACGGCAGGTGCCTGAAGATTTGCATCTTATTACTCCCAATTTGAAGCTGGAGGAAGTGTTGTGATGTTTGAAATTACCTTCTGGCGGATCAAGCTACTTATTAGCCGCAAAATATTTGTTGGTTGTGGGCAAGCGAGGGACTTTTTATGCTGATAATGCATAATAATCAGGACACTAAAGTTGGTGGGTTAGCGGAACCTGTCGCAGGCGACTAAAGCCGTCTCCCCGCTCCTGGTTAAACGCGCATGAATCAAAAGATGAAGGTCAAGGTCACCGTCTAAAGGCGGTGGTTTTTACCAAGTATCTGAAAAATAAAACCTGAACTTTGAAAAGGAAATTGATGGAGCCGCATCCCCATAATGCTTTAAGTGCTGTGTCGCTATTACAGCAATTCCAAGAAATGCGATCTGTAAAACATAGTTCCTCACTATCCCTTGTGGAGGCCGCCAAAGAAATAATTGCGAGGAGACATGAAAGCTTAAGAGTTAACTCGCTCAGGCTAATTGAATCAGCAAAGCCTCGCATAGCAACAATCGAGAAAGAGCGCCACGATAACGCTTCCTTCTTCAATGTGTTTGCTGCCCTTGGCGTGGTTCGTAAGGAAGTTATCCAGTCACGTTTTCTTGCCTATTTGCTGTCGCCAAACCAAGAACACAACCAAGGAATAATATTCCTGGAAGCCTTTTTGGGTAAGCTGGATATTCAAATTAGCAACATAGCGCAAGCACGAGTTGTGGCTGAACGATCCGCAGGCGATGGCCTTGGAAGGATGGACATTGTCATTGACTGCAAACCGTCACTGATTGTGATTGAAAATAAGATTGATGCTGGCGAAGGCGTTGAACAGCTGCCCCGTTACAGAAAATGGTTAGATCAGCAACGCGGCTATGATGGCGATAAAAAGCATCTTATATTTCTGACACCGACCGGACATGAATCCGTTACCGGTAAGACCGGAGCTTATCAACAATTTTCGTATTCTGATTTGGCGGATGCTTTGGCTGAATTGCTAGAGAAACAAAGCATCATTCAACCTTCTGTTAGGGAGGTTTTTTGTCAATATGTTTCAATTTGTAAATCAATCGGAGGAGAGGACATGACCACGCAAGATAAAGAATTGCAGGAGCTACTAACCAAGCCAGAAAATATTATGGCGGCTCTTGAAATGGAGCAGCAGACAGCTATTGCCAGAAAGGCTATAACGAAGCAATTTTCAAAAAACATTGTAAAAATTATTCAAGGTTACATTGAGAGCGATGAAAGCATTCGTACAGGGTGGCGTACTACCCTCCAGTCGTTTGAGGATGGGTATTCAAATATTCTTATTCAGACATTAAGTCATAACGCTAAACCCAGCTACCAACTACTAGCAAAAAACATATTTACAAACAAAATGAATGATGGGTGGTTTGGCTGGTACCGCCCTAAAAGTGTCGATATAAACAAACACTGTGATACGTTGACACTTACTGAAAAAATGGTAGGTTCTGGTAGCGAAAAGGCGGAGGACTGGTGGGTGGGGTGGAATTATTTGAGGGATGGACAGTACGGCATCATGCTTTCAAATAATGAGGATATCTTTGAGTGCTTCGAGGATAACCGCAATCAAGAGCATCCACTGGCAAAAAATATTGCCGATGAAATCTGGCAGATGTTCACCGCCTATCGCGCCGACGTTGAAGCACTTCCAAGCTTTCAACAGGCCGCGACCCTATGACCATCCCACAAACCAAACGTCACGGCCTTTCTAAATCTCGCATCTTGCTGCATCGCCAATGCCCGAAACGTTTGTGGCTGAAAGTACATTGCCCGGAATTGGAAGAGGTGAATGACGGCAATGAAGCGCGTTTTTCTACAGGAACATACGTCGGTGAAGTAGCGCAACAGCTTTATCCTGATGGCGTGCTGATTGATGGCGATGACTTGAGGCAGGCCGTTATTGATACCCAAACGAATCTGGCTGGCGATAAACGCCCGATTTTCGAGGCGACGTTCCAAGCCGATGGAGTAC
>JAUYFR010000285.1 GCA_030690855.1 Gallionellaceae bacterium | reverse complement strand
TGAATAATCGCATCACGTCGATGTGCTTCATACCATTGATTGGATCGCCGCCGATGCCCACGCAAGATGACTGACCGTAGCCCAGCGCAGTGAGTTGCCCCACTGCCTCATAGGTCAGCGTACCCGAACGAGATACCACGCCAATACGACCTTTTTTATGGATATGCCCCGGCATGATGCCGATCTTAATTTCATCCGGCGTGATCAATCCAGGGCAATTGGGGCCAATGAGCAAGGTTTTTTTACCGATCATTTTGTAGCGCGTCTTCAGCATGTCATGCACAGGGATGCCCTCTGTGATGCAGATCACCAAATCCAATTCCGCCTCCACCGCTTCATCAATCGCTGCGGCCGCACCTGAGGGTGGTACGTAGATGACTGAGACGGTTGCGCCAGTTGCCGCTTTCGCATCGCGCACCGTGGCATACACCGGAATGCCTTCAAAATCCTCACCCGCTTTTTTGGGGTTTACGCCCGCCACAAAACAATTCACACCATTGGCGTATTGTTTGCAATGAAAAGTATGGAACTGGCCAACTTTTCCAGTCATACCTTGGGTAATAACCTTGGTATCTTTATTAATTAGGATACTCATTATTTTGCTCCCTTCGCTGCCGCAACTACTTTTTGCGCTGCATCGGCCATATCGCTGCCCGAGATAATCGGCAAGCCAGACTCTGCCAATATTTTTTTACCTAGCTCGACGTTGGTTCCTTCCAAACGCACCACCAACGGCACGTTCAAACTCACTTCACGCGCAGCCGCGACCACACCTTCGGCAATCACATCACACTTCATAATCCCGCCGAAGATATTCACCAAAATCGCTTTGAGGTGCGGGTTCTTCAACATCAACTTAAACGCCTCGGTCACTTTTTCTTTGTTCGCACCACCGCCCACATCGAGGAAATTAGCCGGGCTGCCGCCGTAGAGCTTGATGATGTCCATCGTCGCCATCGCCAAGCCCGCGCCATTTACTAAACATCCAATGTCGCCATCCAGTTGAATATAACTAAGATCAAATTTCGAGGCTTCAATTTCCGCGGGATCCTCTTCGTCCAGATCGCGATAAGCCACAATTTCAGGGCGACGATACAGCGCGTTGGAATCAAAATTAAATTTCGCATCGAGCGCGATCACTTTATTGTCAGCGGTCAGCACTAGCGGATTGATCTCCGCCAGCATCGCATCTTTTTCTACAAACGCACGATACAAGCCCTGTAACACTTTCACCGCTTCCGCATTGGCCGCATCAGGAATACCAATGGCTCGGGCTGCTTGCGCTGCTTCATCACTAGTCAATCCAGCAACAGGATCAATGCGTACGGTTTTAATTTTCTCGGGGGAGTGTTTGGCAACCTCTTCGATTTCCATGCCGCCTTCGCTGGACGCCAACAACGCGACACGCTGCGAGCCACGATCAACCACCATGCCCACATAAAATTCTTTAACAATTTGTGCGCCTTCTTCGATCAACAAGCGCCGCACCTTTTGTCCTGCCGCACCTGTTTGATGCGTCACCAACTGCATGCCCAAAATTTGGCTGGCAAATAGACGTACTTCATCGAGCGATTTAGCCACCTTCACACCGCCACCTTTACCGCGACCGCCCGCATGAATCTGCGCCTTCACCACCCAAACACTGCCACCTAATTTTTGTGCTGCTGCAACAGCCTCTTCGACAGTAAAGCACGCCTCGCCACGCGGTGTTGGCACGCCAAATTGACGCAAAATTTCTTTGCCTTGATATTCATGAATTTTCATATTGATCCAGTTGCTTGTCGTTAGTCTTTAGCCGTTAGTTGAAATAGTCACTTAGCGTTTTTTGTTTTTAACTATCGGCTAACGACAAATAACTAACAACTGCATTTTCCTGCATACACAATTGCAAACTGTCCTGCCAGCTTCCCACACTTAAACCAAAATCTCTCACCAATTTATCATTCGACATCACTGAATTCATCGGCCGCGTAGCAGGCGTTGGATAGTCCCGCGAAGGAATGGGAATCAACTTAGGATGCAATGCAGCTAAGCGTAATATCTCCGCCGTAAAGCCATGCCACGACACGCTTGCTGCTGAGGTTAAATTATAAGTATCTGATTTTATTGAGTTATTATTTTTTTGTTTATTAAGCTGAGCAAGGATTTGCCCTGTTACTTCTGCCAAAGAACGCGACCAAGTGGGCGAACCAATTTGATCATCCACCACGCGCAACTCATCACGCTCTCGCGCCAAGCGCAACATGGTTAGCAAAAAATTCTTACCGCGTGCACCATAAACCCAGCTAGTGCGGAAAATTAAATGATTGCAACCCGTCGCGCGAATCGCCTGTTCACCCGCCAATTTAGTTTTGCCGTAAACACCGAGTGGGTTGGTCGCATCATCTTCTGTGTATGCACCCACTTTATTGCCATCAAAAACATAATCGGTGGAATAGTGAATCAACAGCGCGCTTAGTTTTTTTGCTTCCTCTGCCAGCACGCCAGGCGCAATGCCATTGACGGCCATCGCCAGTTCAGGTTCAACTTCCGCT
>JAUYFR010000284.1 GCA_030690855.1 Gallionellaceae bacterium | reverse complement strand
GCTTGCTGTAAGCGATCGCTCAGTAGTGCGCGATTAGGCAGATCGGTTAATTGATCGTATTGCGCCATGTGGCGAACACGCTCTTCAGTTTCTTTGTTGTCAGTAATATCAGTGATTATTCCATGCCAAATAACGCTACCGTCAGCAAGTTTTTCAGGTTGCGCTTTAACTGCACGCCATCGAGTTCCTGCCTCGGGCAATATCATTCGATACGCGATATTTAAAGGCGTTAGTTTTTTAGCGGATTCATAAATAGCATCGCGCAAATTAAGGGGGTCATCAGGGTGTTGGTTGTTGAATACGACACTACCCTCTTCGCGCAGGGATTCTGGTGTCACGCCGTTCATTTTGCGTATCGCTTCACTGACGAAGGGGAAGCAAAATCGTCCATTCGGATATAGGCGTGCTTGAAAAATAATGCCGGGAACTTCGGCTGATATTTTGCTAAGAAGATCGTGGCTAATTTGCAATGCTTGGGCATCCTGCTTTTTTTCAATGACCAGGCTGGCGAGTTGGCTCGCTTGATGAATTAACTCAATATCGCCATCGGTCATGTTATGAGCTTCTTTGCGATATATCGCAAAAGTACCTAGTGTTTTTCCTTGTGTTGATTTAATGGGTTCAGACCAGCAGGAAACTAAGCCCGCTTTTTTTACCAAATCTTTATATGGCGCCCAGTTTGGATGAGATGAAAGATCTTCACTGAAAACTCGTTTCCCCGTATAGGCAGCCATGCCGCATGAGCCAACATTGAGGCCAATTTCTAAACCTTCCACTGCCTCATTGTAAAAACTTGGCAGGCTGGGCGCTGCGCCGACATGTAAATGCTTGCCGTCTTTGCTTAACAATAAAATTGAACATAGGATGTTTTTATCTTGTAGCTCGATATTTTGAGCAATGGCACTGAGCACTTCGGCAAGTGGCGCATTCTTAAACAAGAGTTCAAAAATTTGGCTATGGGCGGCTTGAAGCTGATTTAGGGAGGCTAGTTTTTGTGTATTTCTCTTAAAGCGACGATTAAAGAACACAAAAATAATGGTGGCGACAGCAATCGAAATCATTAGCAAGGCAAATACCAGGCTGAACGAAATGCGATTCGAGCCTAATTTGGTTTCTGGGTCATAGAGAAACCCAGTGAGTGAAAAATTGCGCGGCATCATGTTGAGTTCGCCAAATGTATGCGCAATTTGGTCCCAGCGCTTTGGATTTGAGTAGCCAACGTCAATTAGATTCGACTCCATCAAGGCGATCATCTGATTGGCTTCGAATGCTAAATGTTCGCGAGAGTGTTTTTGCGAATATTGGCTGAGAATGAGTTCGATCATTTCATCGCGGTGTTCGACGGCATAACGCCAGCCACGTAAACTCGCTTCACGAAAAGCGTGGACGCGCTCGGGGTGATTGACTATTTCGTACTCTGAAGTAAAGAGAGTGTCGCCGTAGAAATCCATGCCATACATGGAGGGCGTAAATGTTTGATAGCTAAAATTCGCGCGTGCAAAATCGTCGGGCTTGTTAGTGAGGTAGCCGGAGATCGCGTCAACTTTTCCGTGGATGAGATCTTGTGGGTCTAGGCTATGTTGAACTTGAATTAGTGTGTCTGTATTGATGCCGGCTTTTTTGAAGAGAGCGAGGAGTTCGTTTGACTCATAGTCGAACATGACGCGCTTGCCGACCAAATCTAACAAATTATTGATGTTGCCATTTTTTGCCGCAAAAATGGCATAAGGCGTGTGCTGAAAAATAACGGCCAGCGCGACAACCGGCTTTCCTTCAGCGCGAGCGAGTAATAAGCTGCTTGAGCCGATGCCGAATTGAGCTTCATTCATTAGCACCCGATCAACGACATTGATTTTAGGTGAGGCGACTTCAAAGTGAACGTCTAGGCCTACTTCGCGGTAATAGCCTTTTGCTTTTGCAGCGTAGTAACCCGCAAATTGAAATTGATGGGTCCACTTGAGTTGCAGCGTGACATTTTCGAGAGCGAGCGCAGAGTTGCTAGAGAGTATTGCTATGCAGGTAGCGAGTGATTTTATAAAGATTAAAACGAGTCGCATGAGTTGATTGGTTAACGGCTTGGCTGAGGTGTCGCGATTGTGCGGCCTAGCTTTGTCTGTAACAATAGACCAAAAGGCCTATATATTTTTGAAAATATATAGGCCTTCATCGGTAGGTATTAGGCATCCTTCTAGAGTAGATGTTTTACCAGGTCGCGTTCGCTGAGCAACTCTTGGTAACTGTCCATCATGTGCTTGCGACCTAGCTCGCTAATCGGTAGATCTTTCACAATATGGTAGTGACCATTGCGGCAGGTGACGGGGAAGCCGTACAGCACGCCTTCAGGGATGTCATAGCTGCCATCGGAGGGTACGCTCATGGTGACCCAATCGTTATGGTGGGAATGAAGTAGCCAATCGTGCATGTGGCCGATGGCCGCGTTTGCTGCACTGGCTGCGCTACTTAGGCCGCGAGCTTCGATCACCGCTGCGCCACGTTTTTGCACGGTGGGGATAAATTCGTTCTCGCTCCAGTCATCCCATTTATTCTGGCTCAGAATGTCGCTCACTTTGCGGCCGCGCACTTCGGCGTGTGAGAGGTCGGGATATTGTGTGCCGGAGTGATTGCCCCAGATCACCATTTTTTTGATGTCTTGGATCGGCTGGAATAATTTCAGCGCGACTTGAGTGATGGCGCGATTATGGTCGAGGCGCATCATCGCGCTAAAATTGCGCGGGTCGAGATCCGGTGCGTTTTTCATGGCGATCAGCGCGTTGGTGTTGGCGGGGTTGCCCACCACAAGCACCTTGACGTGACGTGCTGCGACTTCGTTGAGGATGCGACCTTGCTCAGAAAAAATTGCACCATTGGCTTCGAGTAAATCTTTGCGCTCCATGCCTTTGCTGCGGGGGCGGGCGCCAACCATCAGCACCACTTCAGCATCGCGGAAAGCAACGCGCGGATCGTCGCTAATAATCACTTGTTGCAAATTGGGGAAGGCGCAATCTTCGAGTTCCATCGCTACGCCGCGCAGTGCTTGTTGCGCAGGTGTGATGTCAAGAAGTTGCAGAATGATGGGTTGTTCTTTACCTAACATATCGCCGTTGGCGATGCGGAATAACATGCTGTAACCGATTTGTCCGGCGGCGCCGGTGATTGCAACGCGGATGGGGGCTTTCATGCTGTTCTCCTAGGTGTGAGGGTGTGCGAGCATTCTGCCACACTCATCCTTTGTTCTCCATGTAACGCTCGATGTGATCTAAAAAAGTTCTTGTTTTGGCTGGAAGATAGCGGCGCATCGGCATTACTGCCCAAGCGGGAACGGAGGGCAAACACCAGTCAGGTAATATGCGTACCAAGCGTTTGAGGCGCAAATCTTCTAGCACAAAGCCATTGGGCAGTGCGCCGATGCCCGCACCGTCGAGTAATAGTTGCTGAATCATGCCGGGAGAATTAAGCGCGAGGCGGCCGGGTGGCACGCCTTCCCATGCAACTTTGCCGCGCATTAATTGCCAGGGCATAGCACTACCTCGTGTGGAGAGTAATCGCACGGCAGTGTGGTGAACTAGGTCATCGGGATGTTTGGGTGCAGGGTGTAGTGCTAAATAAATCGGGCTGGCGTAAAGCCCAAAGCCTTGTTCATCAATTTTGCGTGCAACTAGCGTGGAGTCGTTGTCCAGTGCGCCCATACGAATAGCGAGATCAAAGCGTTCGCCAACCAGATCGACGCGTCGCGAAGTGAGGTCAATGTCGAGTTGAATTTCGGGATAGGTCTCGATAAAAGTGGCAATTGCTCGCGATAAATGTTGCTTGGCGTAATCATCAGGCATCGATACTCGTAAGCGTCCACGCGGCTGGGCTTGCTGGCTTTGCACAAAGTCTTGAGTGGAATTTACTTCCTCGGTCACGCGGCGGCAATGGTCGAGAAACTCCTGCCCGAAATCAGTGAGTGTGAGACGGCGTGTGGTGCGCAGCAAAAGCTTTTGTCCTAGCGTTTCTTCGAGATTGGTTAGGCGGCGTGAAACGGTGGCTTTTGGCATGCTTAGATGTTCCGACGCGCGCACTAAACTTCCCTGTTCCACGATGGTGGCAAAGAGGATGTAATCGTCAGCAGAGAGTTTTTTTTGTTCCATTTGTGGAATAGTCTATCTCGAATTGATGGCTTTACCTATCTTTTTGAGGCGACTAAGATGCGTCCCACTACGAAGGAGATTGCCATGCAAGCAGTGAGTGAAAAAACAATACAACAATCGCGCAGCATTGAGCGCATTGTTGCGGGGGTTGAAACGTCCGACGGCGCTGGCGTTACGTTGACGCGCGTGCTTCACGGTAAGTTGCAACAGCGTCTTGATCCATTTTTGATGTTGGATGCTTTTGGTAGCGATGATCCCAATGATTACATCGCGGGTTTCCCTGACCATCCTCATCGCGGTTTTGAGACGGTGACTTACATGCTGGCGGGCCGGATGCGTCATCGCGACAGCGCCGGACACGAAGGCTTGTTGGGTGACGGTGGCGTGCAATGGATGACGGCGGGAAGTGGTGTGGTGCACTCGGAAATTCCAGAGCAAGAAGATGGGGTGATGGAGGGCTTTCAACTCTGGCTGAATTTGCCGGCCCAGCGCAAGATGGCTGAGCCTTGGTACAAAGATTTTACCAGCGAAAGCATCCCTGAATATGTCACTGAGCATGGCGTGAAAGTCCGAGTGATTGCTGGCGAGAGTAACGGAGTTGACGGTGTAGTAGCTCGTGAGGTGACAGAACCAATTTATTTGGATGTCCATCTACCTGCGGGCGCTCATTTTTCTACCGAGTTACCCGCTACTCACAACGCGTTCATTTATGTTTATAGAGGTAGAGTTAATGTTGGTGATGAGTTGGTGGAGTCGCAACGAATGGGTATTTTGAGTAATACGCCGAGTGCTGATGGGATATCGATTGTTGCATTGGAAGATGCACGATTAATTTTGGTTGCTGGCAAGCCATTGGGCGAGCCGATTGTGCAGTATGGCCCGTTTGTGATGAATACGCAGACTGAAATTCATCAAGCGTTGGATGACTTTAGAAACGGACGCTTTGCGTAAACTTAAGGAGTTCATCATGAGTCCATTCGTGCTTCGATATAACAACATTGCGATTGCCTTGCACTGGCTGATGGCGTTACTGATTTTTGTGGTGTTTCCACTCGGCGTGTATATGCACGAATTGCCGCTGTCGCCGACCAAGTTGCAACTGTATAGCTATCACAAATGGCTGGGCATCACGGTGTTGGTGCTAGCAATGGCGCGCGTTTTCTGGCGAGCGAAAAATCCGCCACCACCGTTGCCGTATGACACGCCGAATTGGGAAAAGATGGTGAGCCATGCCACGCACTTGACGTTGTATTTTTTATTGCTAGCAGTGCCACTATCAGGCTGGTTGATGAGTTCTGCCAAAGGATTTCAGACAGTGTGGTTCGGTGTGTTGCCTTTGCCTGATTTGGTTGGAAAGGATAAAGAACTGGGACATTTGCTGGAGCTTGTGCATCAAGGGCTGAATTTGCTTTTGTTGGGGCTGGTAGGAATGCACATCGCGGCGGTGATTAAACATAAATTTATTGATCGCGACCAAA
>JAUYFR010000218.1 GCA_030690855.1 Gallionellaceae bacterium | reverse complement strand
TTGGCGAGTAGCAACGCATCATGAACATCGCCCACATAAGGCTTTTCGCGGCCCTTGGTGCACCAAGGGCGCTTGATGAGATCTTTTCCTTCTAAATATTTTCCTGTGCCGACTGAGCCAATACCTTTCTCGTCGCAGATGCCTACCCACGCGTAAGCGTTGAAGGTTTGTTGTAGTTTTTCGAGAACGTTACGTTTGCGGTCAACGGAAACTTTAGGGTTGCTGATGTCGTCAAGCGACGCGACGACTTGCATTTCGCGATAGCGTTCAAACATGCCGCGATCGAGTACATCCACGATGCCTTGCGCACGACGCGCAAAACTTTCACCTTGTTCATGTTCGATTTGCTGGCGGCTTATCTCCGCAGCGTAGTAGCCGAGCACAATGGATAAAACAATGGATACGCCAGCGGTTGCATAGCTGATCTGAGCGACCAAGCTATTGCGCGGATTTAATTTTTTAAACCAATTACTTTTTGAAGTCATGCACTCTCTCCCAAATACTTTAGTTGAATCCATCTATGTGGGTTTAACTTAAGGCGGCTACGCGGGGCTAATGCTAATGCTCATGGCGATTGCCATTCGGAAATGCCCCGTCTGCTTATAGGATGAATTCTACCACCCTACTTAAGGGGGTAGGCTGGGGCAGGTGCATCGCAATTAACGAGTTAATTGATCTGGATCAAACAGAACATTATTTTTTTGTTCAAATTTTTTCTTTTGGGCTTATTCGGGAACGCAAATCTCACCACGCAGCATTGCCCTAACTGTTTTGATGACCAACATCACAATCAACAAAATGAGCGCCGCAAGTAAAAAAATTGCCAACATCGTGAAGAATGCGCCGCCAATTTTTTCTGCCATCACCATCGTTGCAATCGTAATCGCGGCCATCGGGAATGAGTAAGCCCACCAAGGCAATGCGAACGGTACTTTGAGGAAATATTTAATCTGCGAAAAAAGTAACAGCGTAATAAATAAAGCGAAGTAGTAAAGAATGTGTGCGGTGTCATCAATCACACCATTGTGCAATTTAATCCACGCAATAAATCCAACCGCCGGCGGAGCGATAAAAATGAAAAGCGTAGGCAGAAGCTTGCTTGGCATCATGGGGTGAAAGAAAAAACGATTAAATAAAACAGCCATCAACGGGACCCACATCATCAATCCTACGCTGTAATAAAACCAAGATATTTCGTTGAAGCCCAGAGGTACACCGGCAATCGGCACTAATATATTTCCAACAATCGGAATGAACCACGCGGGATTGCTGTGCTGAATTTGGAATTTTTCGTGGTGCATCCAATTAGACAAAATAACCACCGTAAAAATGAGTTGCACTGCACTCCCAATCGACCATAGGTAAAGTGCGGAGTCTGGGTAATTTTCTTGCGCTGCAATCGCAAGCAGAATCATGCCAATCGACATCGCGGGGAAAAAGCTTAAGCGTATCGGATGATTAAATTCAGCAATAACGTGCTTGCGATGCAGTATAAATTTAGCCAAATAAGCCCCCGCGATCACGGCATAAACCAAGGCGGTTAACAGCAACATTGCTTGCCCTGGTTTGACTGCCCAAGCCCAAAGATGCTCAGCTTTCTCAAGTGCGATCGTCACGCCTGCAAGCCCCATCGTGATAGCAAACATGGAAATAGGCATGTGCTCAAGACGGCCCTGCACAGTAGCGGGTGAATTTGTTTCGGTCATTTTGTGGCACTCCTAATAAATTATTTTTTAAAGCACTATATTTTTTGCGCAGCATCCCACTCGGCAACGCCTTCTCGCAAATGAATAGCTGAGTAGCCTTCTTTTTTCAGAAGTGTCACAGCATCTACCGCCATCAAACAATACGGGCCGCGACAATAAGCCACAATCGCGCGATCTTTCGGTAGCTCAGATAAACGTTGGCGCAGCTCATCAATGGGAATAGAGCGCGCAAAGGGTAGATGCGCATTTAGATATTCTTCACTTGGGCGCACATCAATCACCACCACTTCGCCTTTGCGCGCCGCCTTCATCAAGCTATCGCGATCATTCGCAATGAGGTCGTCCGGTTGATCGGCAATTCTCTGCAAGGCCAGTTGCAAATCAACCAGTCTATCCTCCGCCAAGGTATGCACCTGCACCCACAAATCAGCGACTGATTTATTGGCGAGGCGATAGTAGATGTTTTTCCCCTGTCGCTCAGTCTCCACCAATTGCGCCATACGCAACTCGCGTAAATGCGCACTGGTGAGCTTCACGCTAATCGAGGCTTCATTAGCGAGTGCTTCCACGGTTTTTTCGCCCTGACACAAAAGTTCAATTAACTCTAAGCGCTTGGGGCTAGAGAAAACCTTACCGATTCGGGCGACCTGCTCGTACAGCAGGTCTTTAATTTTTCGCGCGTCTTTCATTTCAATCTATCAATCGTTGGAATATTTACATGACACTTTAATCATATTGACATAAACAATCAACCAGTGTTTTAATCATTCCAGCAACTTTTAGATTGTTAATCCAATTCGGGAGGTTATGATGAATCATCTCTATATTCTCAATGATGCGCCTTACGGTAGTGAGCGCACTTACAACGGCCTGCGTTTAGCGGGTGCGGTTTCCAAAATGGAAGGTAATAAAGTCCGCGTTTTTTTGATCGGCGATGCGGCTTCCGCCTCACATCGCAACCAAAAAGTGCCGCAAGGTTTTTATAACACTGAAGTGATGATTGGCAATGTGGTTCGGCATGGGGGTGAAATTGGCATCTGTGGCACCTGCATGGATGCGCGCGGTATGGGCGATGACAATATTGCCGACGGAACACACCGTAGCACCTTGGCTGAATTAGCCGAGTGGACAGTTTGGGCGGACAAAGTTTTAGTATTTTAAGCATCAACAATTAACTCAATAACTATTCAAGGAGAACGCAATGTTTTTTAAACAACTGGCAACAAAAGAATCTTCACTTTCCTATTTCTTCGGCTGTGGCACTAAGGGGAATTCGATGGCGGTCGATGTGGTGGCGGGTGATGAAGAGTGGTACATCGAAGAAGCGAAAAAGGCGGGCGTCGCGATCAATTTCGTGATCGACACACACGTGCATGCGGACCATTACTCTGGCGGTAAAAAACTCGCACAGATGGTAGGCGCACCGTATTGTTTACATGAGTCGGACACCGGCAAGGTTAAGTTTGAATTTATGCCGCTCACCGATGGTCAATCGTTGAATTTAGGTAATGTGAATGTGGAAGTGTTGCATACACCTGGCCACACACCAGATAGCCTTTGCCTGTTAGTCACCGACATGCGCCGTGCCGAGGCGCCTTGGTTTGTGCTCACTGGTGATACACTGTTTGTGGGCTCGATTGGTCGTCCTGATTTGTTAGGTCGTGAGCGTGAAATGTCGGCGCAAATGTATGACAGTATTCACGCCAAGCTCTTGTCGTTGCCGAATGAGGTTGAGATTTTCCCCGGCCATCAGGCAGGTAGCGTGTGCGGTGTAGGTTTATCAGGTAAGCCTAGCTCGACCATCGGTTTTGAGAAGCGTTGGAACAAGAGCCTGTCGATGAATAAAGAAGCGTTCATCGAAAGCCTGTTGCTGGAAATTCCACCGCGTCCGGCTGAAATGGACAAGATGGTTGCCGCTAACATTGCGGGTTAAATGATGACCCAACTCAATTTATCTCACGGTATTCGAGTTAACCTCGATCAATTCCTGCATCAACTACTGCAAGTCATGCTAGTGGGTTTTACCATCGGCATGATGCGCACGGTGGTGCCGGCGTTGTCGGAAACTGAATTTGGCGTACCGAAAAACTCTTTCATGTTGCTCACCGCTTTTGTGGTGGCATTTGGCTTGGTGAAAGGGTCGCTCAATTTTGTCGCGGGACGTTTATCGGAAAATATCGGCCGTAAAAAAGTATTGCTACTCGGCTGGAGTGCAGCGCTGCCGATTCCACTGTTAGTTTATTTCGCACCTTCGTGGAGCTGGATTGTGCTCGCCACCGTGTTGCTCGGCATCAACCAAGGGCTCACTTGGTCGATGACGCAAACTTCAAAATTAGATATCACCCGTGCCGATCAACGCGGGCTGACCATCGGCTTGAACGAGTTTGCGGGTTACGTCGGCTTGGCGCTGGCGGGCATCATCACTGCCTATCTGGCGACAATGTTAGGTGCGCGCACCGGTTTGTTAATTTTCGGCATGACCACCGTACTACTGGCGATCACACTCACATTATTGTGGGTGAAGGACACCTTGCCTTGGGCAAAGGCTGAGGCGGCAAAACACAAAGCCGGCATTAGCACTGGCCCCACTCCGCGCTACCCCACCAACATCAGCGACAAGCCCTCCACGTGGGAAGTATTTACGCTTGTTTCGTGGCGCGACAAACGTATCGCTGCAATTAGCCAAGCTGGGCTAGTCGAAAAATTCGTTGACGCCTTGGTGTGGGTGTTCTACCCCGTGTTTTTATATCAGCACGGTTTATCGCTGCCACAAGTGGGTTGGGTCGTTGGCATCTATGGCTTCGTGTGGGGCGGCTCGCAATTTTTCACCGGCAAATTGTCCGACCATATCGGCCGCCACAAACCTAACGTATTAGGCATGTGGATATGCGGCGCAGGCGTGGCAATGATGATGTTGCAAGAGGGCGTCATGTGGTGGTCGCTATCCGCTGCGGTTTCAGGTTTTGGTATGGCTTTACTCTATCCGAATCTTTCTGCTGCCATTGCCGACATCGCGCATCCCAACTGGCGCGGCTCGGCCATTGGCATTTATCGTTTTTGGCGCGACTTAGGCTACGGCATCGGTGCGCTAGGCTTAGGCATCGCCGCGCATTTCAGCGGTTCCGTCGAAGCGGCCTTCTGGTTTGTAGCGATCTCAATGTTCATCTCAGGCGGCTTGCTTGCAGTGTTTGGCGAAGAAACGCATCCGCGTATTAACCCAGCCTTGGAGAATAAATAATGATTGATGTTCGCGTTATCTCACAAACTCCACCCGGTGGGCGCTGTGGCCTTTACACTGATTACGGCCAAGCTTTGGAAAAGCACGCGGGGGCTCAATTCAAATTGGAAATCAC
>JAUYFR010000217.1 GCA_030690855.1 Gallionellaceae bacterium | reverse complement strand
ACGATGAACCGTTAAGGCTTCGACGTAGGGCGGAGGCGTTTTACCGCTGGCACGTTGTGGAAAATCTGTGTGCGATTCGTCAATAATAATCAGTGAACCAGCATCGGGCTTTTCTTGACCAAGACGCGGACAGGTTGAAAGGAATTCGCAAGAATCAGGGCAACCGCGAGGCATCCATGTTGATTTAATTCCCTTTGCTTTTGTCATCGCTGGGTCGTAACGATCAATTTGCAACCAAGTGCCATCTTGCCAAGTATGAGAATCGCCACCTTCGTAAACATTCAACAAGAGCTTTGGAATTCCAATCGTAAAAATCTTACGACCTTTTTTTAATTCTTCCATCATCATATCGACAATTAAGGCCGTTTTGCCCGATCCTGGTGTGCCAGAAATAATCGTAATCATTTTAGAGTTTTTGAATCTTGGATAACTGCATCATGGCAATACGAGCAACCAGTGCAGAAAGAATGATGCCCATGCCCTGAGGCAAGCCAGAAAGAAAAAGAAATTGTCCTAACTCCGGAGGCAAGGAAGAAAAATTAGCTTGTATTTGGTTATAAGCCAACGTAACAACAGAGTTCAATCCGACATAAGAAACAACACCGAGACCAAGTGTTGAAAGAACGCGAATTACTATCGGGCCAGTTAGTGAAAGTAAGAGTGTCGCCCACATATCAGCCCCCAGTATCGGACGATTTTTGACCGAGCATAATCATTGCACCAATGAAGAAAGCAACAGCCAAGGCGATCAATTTAAACGCGCTCAGAAAGTCGCAAAACGGTTGATACGAGTAAGAGTGGCTCACGCCCTGAATTGAATAAACTTTAGGCGCTGGACAGGTTGCAGAACCCGAGAACGATAGCGAACTAAAGTTCGTGCCTGATACGTCAATCGTGCCAGTGGGGAGCGGGTCAGTTGCAGGAGCAGTGCCAAGGTCGGCGCAAGCGGAAGCGGTAGGGTTAGATATGCAAAGATCAGAAGGCGTTTGGTTAGTTGGTGCAGTGCCAGTGCCACCAGAACCAGTTGGAGCAGTTGTGAACGTGCTTGAAGTGGTAACACCCGTCAGAGGGTCGGTTGAGGTGACTGTGCGCGTTGTGGATGCCGTTGTAGTGGTCGCGGGTGAAGCCGCCGCAACACCTGATACAGGAGCAGGAGCGGAAGGATTAACAGCGCCACCACCTACGCAGACGGTTTTTAATTCGGAAGTCGCATAACCTAAACCAAGCGCCGTACAAGTTGCAGGAGTTGAAGGCGAGGCCGCAATAGCCGCCGCCGCACCTTTAGAGCCAGCGCCATAAGTAACAAGGCACTTGGAAACACCATCACACAAAATGGCATCGGGGCTTTTCATGTACATCGTGCCGCACGTTGCTTGATATGTCTGAGAAGGGAAAGGGGCTTGTGAAAGATAACCAGCAGGCATTGAATAATTTGCGGCAACGATAGCCGTGATGTCTGGGGTATTGGAACATGGGTCGGAGCAAATTTGAGTTACAGGGTCGCCAGTCATACCAATGGGGCAAGTGGTGACAGTCTGAGAACATTGCAAAAATGAAGTGTTGTAAACGAAACCAACAGCGCAGGAATTAACAGCAACAGCAGAATAAACGTTGATTGAGCGAGCTTGAGCGGAGGAGTACCAAGTACAAGTACCACCAGCGGCAGGAACAGAAGTTACAACCCAGCCCACCATTTTGGCTTGATTCATGGGGTCATTACATGCCGCCATAGCAGATGAAAAAGTCGCACCTGATGAACCAATATAATTAACCGTCGGTGGGTCAACAAGGAAAAAAGCAAAAGAAGGCGCGGAAAAAAGCGCCATCGTGAAAGCGAAAATTCGTAACAAGTTTTTCATTTAAAGAACTTGAACAGGAACAAAAACGGGATGAGGCCAAGAGCTAGGCCGAGTGCGAAATCTATTGAGTAAATGCCAGTCATCTTGCCCTCGCTAATATGCCAAAGGATGACGCGAGAAAAACGAGAGTGACAATAATTACAGCTAGAGAAATTCCATCATTGAAACCCAACATAGGATCACAGACAGGAAGTAAAGGAGTCGAAGCATTAGTAGATGAAAGAATGACCATATTCGGTTTAACTTCTATTCGTTGCCAAACTAGAGAAACAGCATTTTTTTGATAAAAAACTGTATTGCCTGTAGGAAGAATAATGGGGGCTATGGCCTGAAAAAAAGCATCACGAGCCAAAAGCGGGTCGAGGTAACAAGTTTGGCCAACCATAGCGCCCATTGTGATTTACTTCGCTTTACGCAAATGAGTAAACAAAGCAATGCCGACAATAAGCAACAGAACGATCCCGCCCAAAGTTGCCGCATCAGCCGCAACAATTGTTGCTTGAGTTTGAATAGCGGGATCAAGAGCGGCAAAAGCAGACAAGGGAGAAGACAATACAACAGTTGCAACGAGTTTCTTATTCATGTTATGTCCTTTCGAGACGTGGAAAAACTAACCGGATACCGTCCGGCAACGGATTAGGCGAATGCCTTAATTCGGAAAAATCACCCACAACATATTTTTTGAAATAGATGCAAGCGACGTAATGTTTAGTACGGTCTTCGAGGGTGTAAACACAGATTGAGCGATCAGTGAAACGCACATGTTTGACACAGTCGCCGCAGGTGTTGAGGTCTTTAAACATTAAGCAGCCCTCCGAATTTCTGACCATTCAGTAACAGGCTGACCAAGTACGAGCGTTTGTTTTCTGAATGGAATAATCACACCAGCGCACAAATCAGCGGAGGAAATGCCAGCGGCACGAAGATATTGGCAGTGCTTTGCGAAAGTTGCGCGAGGCATGCTAGCTTTAGTTTGTGTGTAACCAATCGTTTTAATCAATGCCCAGCAATTATGTGCGGCTAAAGCTCTGCCTTTTGTCGGGGAGTGTTTTTCAAGTTCTTGCAATAGCGTACCCATATCGGAAACCTCCACATCTGCGCCACCAATCAGCGACGAAAAAAAATTATTGTGTATGTTGAATAATTGAATCGCGGTGAAATCGCGCCAGTCTTTTTTAGCATCACGCAAGCGACGAAACCAGCGAGAGCCAAGTTTTAGTTCAAGCCGCAGAAGGTTATCGGATAACGTTAATGTATCTTCATCAATTTCTATGTTGCCCTTGCGTTTCTGCATTCTTAAATGCGCGCCTTTGTGATACGCCTTGCCAGCTTGCAAATCACTTGAAGGATTCCAGTAAACGGTATCCCCTCCCCTTCTATCGCTATTTGTGCGTCGACGTGGTGCGTCAGTACGCAAAAGCATAGAAAGCGCCTGTTTAACCTGCGCAGAATTGCCGAGGTCATAATTCATGGTGATATCCATACGGCGACACTGCCAAAGCCGCCAATTAGGCAAAATCGCGCCTAGAGCCTTTCCAGCGTGTTCAATCAATACAGGTGCGCATAAAGCAACTTGCAACGAGCCAAAGACGTTTACGCCCTGATTAATGACACTTGAAGGGCTACCGCCAATGGTTAAATAACGCTGTGAAGTTTCATCGGCAGTGATTGACCAGAACAAACCGGACGAATCAGAACGTATTGCATCCCAATCAAGTTCGACTTTTTCCCAAAGAATTTCACCAGAACCGCTAATTTTGGTGATTTTCCCTAATGAATCAATAATCTTTTGATGCAAATGCGCCCCCAGTTCGGGGGTAATTGGATAACGCAAAGTTAGCCAATCAATTAGCATAAGTCTCACCCATGAGACAAAGTCCGAGGGGGTAATTTGGTGTAAATATCTCCCATGGGAGACAAAGTCCGGGTATTACATAGGACCCGTACTCAAAGCGCGCTTTTTGTTGCCCCTTCCCCACCGTGAAAGGCTGAAAGGTTTGAACCCGAAAAAGAGGCAACAAAAAACCCCTCAACATGGAGGGATTAAACTCTAG
>JAUYFR010000211.1 GCA_030690855.1 Gallionellaceae bacterium | reverse complement strand
GTGATGTAGGGTTCGCACTCTGCGCCATTCAGCACCAATGTATTTATTTTGTGATTGTTAGCGTTCGCTTTCAGGTCACTGGGGAATACCGCTCCGCCCAGTCCCACCACCCCTGCCATACGCAAACGCTTACGCAGTTCGTCATGCGATGCTTGCTTATAGTCAACGCCGTTATGCTCGATCCACTCGTCTTTGCCATCGGGAACAATGGTCACACACAAATCAGGCAAACCTGAATGATGCGCGACTAACTGCATGTCGATTGCAGATACGATGCCCGATGTGGAAGCATGTGCCGCACTGGAAAGACGCCCTTCTGGCTTACCGATCAATTGCCCTTTGAGCACGCGCTCACCAACTTGTACGCAAGGTTTTGCGCGCGTACCAACGTGTTGATGCAAGGGAATAATCAGTTTCGATGGCATCACAGCTTGTGTGATGGGCGTGCGCGTTGACTCTTCTTTGTGGGTGGGCGGATGCACGCCACCGTGAAATTTAAAAGGGGCTTTGATGCTCATGCCACCTCCTGAATGGCGAACACGGGATAGCGCCATTTCCAATTAGTAATGTCTTCACCAATCGGCAACATCGTAATGCAGTCAACGGGGCAAGGCGGTATGCACAGCTCACAGCCCGTGCATTCACTCGCAATGATGGTGTGCATTTGTTTGGCCGCGCCCAAGATGGCATCGACGGGGCAAGCTTGAATACATAGCGTGCAGCCGATGCAAGTACTCTCGTCGATGAAAGCAACGGATTTAGCTTTGGGCGCAGCGCCTTCGCCAAACGGAACGAACTCTTTGCCAAGCAAGTCAGCGAGTTTGTGAATACCTTCTTCGCCGCCCGGTGGGCATTTATTGATTTCAGCCTCGCCAGCAGCGATAGCTGTAGCGTAAGGCTTGCAACCGGGAAAGCCACATTGGCCGCATTGAGTTTGCGGCAACACGGCGTCGATCTTATCGACCAGCGGATTACCTTGAACTTTGAATTTGATAGCAGAAAAACCCAGCACTGCGCCAAGAAAAACAGCGATGCCGATCATCACCCACAGCGCTGAAATCATTTCACCAAGCCTGAAAAACCCATAAATGCCAAGCTCATTAAACCCGCAGTAATCATGGCAATGGCCGAACCTTTAAATATCCCGGGTACGTCCGCGCCGTCTAATCGTTCGCGAATACCGGCAAACAAAATCATCACCAGCGTAAAACCCATCGCACCGCCAAAACCGAACAGGAGTGATTCCATGAAATCGTGTTTGGCCTGAACATTGAGCAAAGGAATACCAAGCACCGCACAATTGGTGGTAATGAGCGGCAGATAAATACCTAAGATTTGATACAGCGAAGGGCTGGTTTTTTGAATCACCATTTCAGTGAATTGCACGATGCCGGCAATCACTACGATAAATGACAAGGTTGTGAGATAAGCGAGATCTGGACCGAGCAGATAGTGCTCAATGAGGTAACTGGCACCGGAGCCCAAGGTCAGCACGAAGGTGGTAGCCGCACCCATACCAACGGCTGCCTCGAGCTTCTTGGAAACCCCCATAAAGGGGCATAAGCCGAGAATTTTTACCATCACGATATTGTTTACAAATACCGTGCTGACGATAATCAGTAAATATTCAGTCATTGAATTGCCTCAATCAGAAGCGGCTGATTATCCGCCGATTCAAGGCCTGCTTCAACCGCGTTCCCATAGTGTGCATAGCAAAAAAATTAGATTTCAACGCGCGTACCCATTTCAACAACGCGATTGGTCGGTATCTTGAAGAAGTCAGCCGCGTTCATGGCGTTTTTAGAGAGTGAAATGAATAATTTTTCTCGCCACTTCATCATGCCTGGATTGGGTGCTGTCACGATCAAGGCCCGCGAAGTAAAGAATGATGTACTCATAATGTCAAAGCTCAAGCCGAGCTTACTGCACTGCTCCAGCGCGGCGGGAACGTCTGGTGAATCCATAAAACCGTAGAAAACCCTCACCCGATAAAAATCCTTACCTAAGTCATCGATGAGCAAGCGATTGCCTTCGGTGACATAAGGTTTATCCTCAATGATGACCGTAAGCAGAATGTTACGTGTGTGCAGCACCTGATTGTGCTTGAGATTGTGCAGCAGTGCAGCAGGCGCGCCTTCGTTGATGCCCGCCAGAAATACTGCCGTACCCTCAACGCGATGAATACTATTGGCACTATCGATAAACATTTTGATAGGTACTGAACGACGAGCGATTTCTTCGAATAGGAGTTTGCGACCACGTTTCCATGTGGTGAGTACGGTAAATGAAAGAGCAGCAATGCCCAGTGGAAACCAACCCCCTTGCGGAATTTTCATCGCGTTAGCGGCGAAGTAGGCGAAGTCCACAAAGAAAAGTGTGCCGAGTAAAGGCACCAGCAACCAGAGTGACCAGCGCCAGGCGATCAAGACGAAGGTGATGAGAATGGTGTCGATCATCATCGTGCCGGTGACTGCGATGCCGTAGGCCGCTGCCAAGTTGCTTGAGCTTTGAAAAGTCAGCACCAAATAAATGACCGCGATGTAAAGCGTCCAATTGGTGAGTGGTACATAAATTTGGCCGTGTGCTTTGTCCGAGGTTTGGCGAATTTCCATGCGCGGCAAGAAGCCCATTTGCACTGATTGATTGGCCACAGAAAACGCGCCCGAAATCACCGCCTGTGAAGCGATGACGGTGGCGGCAGTGGCAAGCAAAACCATGGGAATGAGCGCCCATGCGGGTGCAAGCAGGAAAAATGGATTTTCGATGGCTTGTGGGTTTTGTAGTAGCAAAGCGCCTTGACCAAAATAGTTCAATACTAAAGCGGGTTGCACGAAGGCAAACCACGAAAGGCGAATAGGGAAACGACCAAAGTGCCCCATGTCGGTGTAAAGCGCCTCGCCGCCGGTTACCGCCAGCACGACTGAGCCTAGTGTGAGAAAAGCCATCCACGGGTCAGTGGTTAAAAAATGATAGGCATAAGCAGGATTCAGTGCCCATAACACCTGAGGACTTTGTGCAATCGAAATCGCGCCGAGCACGCCTAAAGTCGTAAACCAGCAAATCATGATCGGGCCAAATGCCATACCCATCGCGCCCGTGCCACGTTTTTGCACAAGGAATAAAGCTGTCAAGACGATGACGGTGATTGGCACAACATACTGGCTGAGCTGAGGGGCCACTACATTCATTCCCTCGACAGCAGAAAGGACAGAGATGGCGGGGGTAATCATGCTATCGCCGTAAAACAAGGCGGCCGCAAACACACCAAGTATCGCAAGAATCCATTTTGTTTTTGGGCGCGTGGAATTGAGTTCGGTTGCCAATGCTAATAACGCGAGTGAGCCGCCCTCGCCGTGATTATCTGCCCGCATGATGATGAATACATATTTGAGCGAGACCAGTAGCATGATGGTCCAAAACATCACCGACAATACGCCGAGAATATTGGCTTCAATGACGGGAAGTGGGTGGTGTCCTGCAAAGGTTTCTTTCAGTGCGTACAACGGACTAGTGCCGATGTCGCCATACACCACGCCGATCGCGCCAAGCATGAGTGTGGATAATTTTTGCGTGTGCGCTTTGCTCATTACTTTTACCCCCTAAATGTCTTCTCTACGGAAGACTGGGGCGGCACTCTACGCCTCGGCTTTATTAGAAGCAATCAGCATTTGCCGGAGTAATTAAGTGGGTTATTCCTCGGCAAAGCTGGGGGGTTATTTATGTGCGCCCCCCAAAGGGGCAAAAACGTGATGCGTCTGAAATAAGGAAAATCGGCAACGGAATACAGAAAAATCAAATCGCAGTCGTAATAAACATTAATAAAACTCGCACCCGCGATTTTGAGGTTGTGAGTCTTCAACATATTTGCCTGGCGGCGGCAAAAGTAGTAAATTATTACCAGTGGTCATTTACGGAGAATCTCATGGAGCTCGCACGCGTCACGTCAAAAGGACAGGCAACAATCCCCAAGCGCATTAGAGATGCCGCTCATATTCGAGAAGGTGACATGTTGGCATTTGATCTTGATGGCAATAACCGGATCATCATTAAGCGCATTGAACCCGCTATCGATCTTGAGCTATTAGCACTACAAGAAACGCTGTCAGAATGGAATTCCCCTGAAGACGACGAGGCGTGGCGTGACCTTTAAAGCATTTGATGTAGTTGCTGTCCCTTTTCCTTTTACGGACAGAGATGCAGTCAAGCGCCGACCAGCACTGGTTGTTTCAAGTGCGCTTTTCAATAAAAATCATGATCAGCTTGTTTTAGCCATGATTACGACGAGCACAAATAACGTTTGGCTCAGTGATGTTGCATTGGATAATTGGCAGGAGGCCGGGTTAAAGGTGGCTTGCCACTTTCGCTTGAAACTGTTCACCCTGGATCAAAATTTGGTTTTAAAAACTATTGGGCATTTATCACCCCAAGATGTTAAATCTGTACAAGGTGTCTTCACTAAATATATTAATATGAGCTAAGGACGCACTGATTTTTTCGCCTTCGTGGAGAAATTTTGCGTTTATCTCATGCTCGCCGTAAGCCCCAAAGGATTGGCGATTTGAAGCTGAACTAATTTAACCGTAAGCCATAAATAAAAATGCCGCGTGATGAGCGCGGCATTTTGTTTTCAAACACCTAATTATTTATCATTCCAAGAGACTGAACCAAGACTCCACAAATAAGTATCTAACACCCGCTCGTGAAACCACGGCTGTCTTGATATTTCTTCAATATATTTTTTTGTGCCAATTTCCTGATTTGCCGCATATTTATGCAAGTCGGGTAATTGAGCACAGGCGTCGACAATTTCGTTTTGATGCAGCGCAAACTCTTCATGCCACTTTTTGCAGTACGCATCTAA
>JAUYFR010000201.1 GCA_030690855.1 Gallionellaceae bacterium | reverse complement strand
GTGGCGATACCGTTGCCGAACTGCTACGCAGACTAAGCATCGAAGATGCCGCCGCAACTGAATATCTGCTCAAAGACAAAGCCGCTGAATCTCTGCGCAAACTAGGCGTTGGGCAAGAAGTTCAATCGGAAATTGCCGCTGACGGAAGCTTGCTAGCCTTGCGTTACTTGAACAATGGTGGCGCTCAAGTCGTAATCGAAAAAACCGATTCAGGTTTTAAAGCTGACACTTTTCCTGTGCAACTAGAGCAGCGCACTTTTATGCGCACCGGCGAAATTAAAACCAGCTTGTATGCAGCAACTGACGCAGCTGGCTTAACCGACCCAGTGGCTAACCAGATGGCAGAAATTTTTGGTGGCGACATCGACTTTCACCGCGACTTGCGCAAAGGCGACAAATTTACCGTGGTGTACGAAATGACTTATAGCAACGGTCAAGCCGTGCGCTCTGGGCGTATTTTGGCAGCGGAATTTGTTAATCAAGGTCACGCCTTCCGCGCGGTTTACTTCCAAACTAGCAACACCAATGGCAACTACTACACTCAAGAAGGTAAGAGCATGCGCAAAGCCTTCTTGCGCTCACCGATTGAATTCTCTCGGGTGAGCTCGGGCTTCACCACTTCGCGCTTTCACCCTGTGCTAAACAAATGGCGCGCCCATAAAGGTGTGGACTATGCTGCGCCCATTGGCACCAAAGTAAAAGTGACTGCCGACGGCACCGTCGCATTAGTCAGCAAGCAGAACGGTTACGGCAATGTGGTAATGGTTAACCACCAGGGTAAATACACAACGGTGTATGGCCACCTCTCTCGTTTCGCCGCCGGTTTACGCGTGGGCCAGCGAGTTAGTCAGGGCGAGGTCATTGCCTATGTCGGCATGACTGGTTTAACAAGCGGCCCTCATCTGCACTACGAGTTCAAAATTGATGGCACGCAGCGCGACCCGCTTCGCGTGGCACTCCCTGATGCATCACCTGTCAGCGCTGCGCAGAAGTCTGCCTTCTTAGAAAGCACTCGCGAGTTGAATGAGCGTTTAGCGATGTTGCACAACACCAAATTGGCGAAACTCGATTAATAGTCGGTGGATAATTCGGAGCTTTATATCGGCATCATGTCCGGTACCAGTCTGGACGGAATCGATGTAGCGCTAGTCGATTTCTCTGACACCACCCCCAAGCTTATCGCCACGCACTTCCAGCCCTACCCTGACTCTCTCAAAGCAACGCTGCTCGCACTTCATCAGCCAGCCTCTAACGAGTTGCATCAAGCGCAAATCACCGCCAATCAACTCGCCACAGATTATGCAACGGCTACTTTAGCGCTACTCCAAACCAACAGCGTTTCTGCGAAAAATGTTCGCGCCATTGGCTGCCACGGCCAAACCATTCGCCATCGACCTGAGCTGGGTTACACCGTGCAACTGGGCAATGCCGCGCTACTCGCTGAGTTAACTAGCATCGATGTGGTTAGTGACTTTCGCAGCCGCGACATCGCCGCCCACGGCCAAGGTGCGCCATTAGTACCCGCCTTCCATGATCGCGTACTACGTCACCCCAACATTCATCGCGTTATTGTGAATATTGGCGGCATTAGCAATCTAACCAACCTAGCGCCGAACCAGCCCACTATCGGTTTCGACTGTGGGCCGGGTAACTTGCTGATGGATGCGTGGATATACGAACATCAAGGTTGCGCATACGATAAAAACGGAGCTTGGGCGAGTAGCGGAAAAGCAATCCCCTCCTTGCTCGAAAAACTAAAGAGCGAATCTTTCTTTCGCGCCCCCCCACCGAAAAGCTGCGGCCGTGATTTATTTAATCTCCCTTGGCTTAAATCTCAACTACACGGGGACGAAACTCCTGAAGACGTACAAGCGACGTTATTGGCGCTAACCGTACACGGCATTACTGATTCTATTCAACGCAATTGCGCGGGAGCCGAGGAGGTTTATTTGTGTGGTGGCGGTGCTTATAACGGTGCGCTCATGCGAAGTCTTAAACAATCGCTACCTCAATGCAATATTCAACTCACTGACGTTTTGGGCATTGGCGCAAACTGGCTTGAGGCAATTGCCTTTGCTTGGCTTGCACAGCAAACGATCAACGGCAAAAGCGCTAACCTGCCGGAAGCCACTGGCGCAAAGCACCCATGCATCCTCGGCGCGATTTACCAAAAATAAAAGGGCGCCGAAGCGCCCTGTTTGCTAACTACATTCTCGGAATGTGGGTCGGACTGAAGTCCGACCTACAAATTAAGCTGAGAAAGAAGATCCGCAACCGCAAGTTGTTGTCGCATTCGGATTTTTAATCACGAACTGCGAGCCTTCCAAACCCTCTTGGTAGTCAATCTCAGCACCAGCCAAGTATTGAAAACTCATTGGATCGATCAACAACTTAACGCCATTCTTATCCAACACAGTGTCGTCTTCATTCGCTACTTCATCAAAGGTGAAGCCGTATTGAAAACCGGAACATCCACCACCGCTCACAAACACGCGAAGCTTCAACTCTGCGTTACCTTCTTCTTCAATCAAAAGTTTCACTTTATTCGCCGCGTTATCAGTAAAAATTAACACGTCGGTTACTGCTGCATCAGTTACTGTATTCATCATTTATCTCCACGAAAAATTTTTAAGATTCGGCGCCGCTCAATTTCAGGGTCACCACTTTATCAGATATTTCCGTCAGGTGGATCAACTTACCCTCCACGATCGCACCCAGCTGAATCTCCATTGTCTTATAGTGGACATCGCCTATGAGCTTAGCTTTGCTTTGCAATTCTAAATATTCAGAGGCGCGCACTGGCCCTGTTACCACCCCATTTACCACCAGATGTGTGACGCCAATTTCACCGTCCACACGAGCATGCTCGCTCAACACCAAGGTACTTGTTTTTCCCTGTGTCGCAATGACATTACCATCCACCTCGCCATCAATACGTAAGCCTCCGCTAAAATGAATATCGCCGACAATTTTTGTTCCCGTACCAATCAGCGAATCTATACGGTTTTGCGGCTTAGTAGGTCGGTTACCAAACATGTTTAACTCCCTTTAAGATAGCTCTGCTGTCTGCTTAATTTTAGGTTCGCGCATGCCTTTTTCAAATACCCGCACCTGTACGCTCTCAATATGGGCGCCTGGTGGCAATTTAAAGGCTCGATCTACGCGTAGATAATATTTAAAGTTCAAATTACTCTCAGCGATGTCTGGCGAATTTTCCTGCGGGAATTGTAGCATCACTTTTTTGCCATCCTGCTTTGTTGTCACCAGTAGTTGCAAATGCCCCTGAAACTCTTTGCCACGCTGCTGCACGTTTTGCACCAACAACAAGCGACAATGGTATTCATCTGGCAATGCATCCCGCTCAATCTTGAGTTTATGAACACTCAGCTCAGCCTCGCGCCCCGAGGTAAGCGGCAAGTTCTGAAAAAAGGATAAATCTTCCTTGATACGAATATTTTCCTCGTTCAGGATTTTGACCTGCGACACTGTCTCCTGCATGGCTGCAATTTCGATCTGCGCTTGGCGCTCATCTGCCGAGTGCTGGCTAGTCAATTTTTCATTTTCACTTTCCAGAAAAGCCACTCGATCACGCAACACATCCAACTCTTTTTCAGCCTGCCCGCGATGGAATCCCGCCAACTCCAAACCTGAGTCATAAGCCCACCACACCAAAGTACCCGCCGCGATAATAAAGGGGAGTGTAATCGCCCAGCGCACATACCACGGCACATGTGGCCGCACCGATAAACGCGGCGCTGAGATGCTAAATTTTCGGGTGAACTTTTTGAGCATCGTTAAGGCAACAAAGGCAACACATTAAGTGCTGTCGCTTCTGGCAAGCCAAACATAATGTTCATATTTTGCACCGCCTGCCCCGCTGCCCCCTTAACCAAATTGTCGATCACCGACAAAATGACTACCGTATTACCGCCTTGCGGGCGATGCACGGCAATACGGCACAAATTAGAACCGCGCACCGAGCGCGTTTCAGGGTGACTTCCCGCAGGCAACACATCCACGAACGCCTCATTCGCATAACGCTTTTCAAACAACGCTTGCAAATCGACATCGGTTTTAATTTGTGCATACAGCGTCGCGTGAATGCCGCGAATCATTGGCGTGAGATGCGGCACGAAAGTCAGCCCGACAGGAGCACCCGAAACACTTGCAAGTCCTTGTTTTATTTCTGGTAAATGACGATGTCCCGCAACACCATAGGCCTTGAAACTGTCTGCCGACTCAGAAAATAAAGCTGGAATCTCTGCTTTACGCCCAGCCCCAGACACGCCCGATTTCGCATCAGCAATAAGCTGACCCGCATCCACCAGACCCACCTCTAACAAAGGAATAAAACCAAGCTGTACCGCCGTTGGGTAACAGCCAGGGTTCGCCACCAAGCGCGCTTGCTTAATCTGCGCTCGATTCACCTCGGGCAAGCCATACACCGCCTCTGCCACCAAATCAGGGCAAGCGTGTGTCATGCCGTACCATTTTTCCCACTCAGCAATATCTTTAATCCGAAAGTCTGCCGCGAGGTCGATCACCTTCACTCCCGCATCCAACAGCGCACGCGCCTGCTGCATCGCAATGCCATTCGGCGTGGCAAAAAAAACTACATCGCACTGATCCAAATGTGCCTCATCAGGATGGGTGAATGCCAGATCAACATAGCCACGTAAGCTAGGGAACATTTGGCTCACCAACGTACCCGCATCGGCACGCGAGGTAATCGCCCGCAACTCAACCTGCGGATGCAGCGCTAACAAGCGCAATAGCTCAACCCCTGTATATCCCGTCCCGCCTACGATTCCGACCTTAATCACATTAAGCTCCCATGCCAATTTGAAGGGGCAAATAATAAATGAAAAAACCGCCCGAAGGCGGTTTTTTCTGTACTCCACAAGCGATTAACGCTTGGAGAACTGTTTCCTGCGGCGAGCTTTGCGCAAGCCCACTTTTTTACGTTCAACTTCACGCGCATCACGCGTCACCAAACCTGCTTGGCTCAATGTTGGCTTCAACGAAGCATCATAATCAATTAACGCACGAGTAATCCCGTGACGCACCGCACCTGCTTGACCAGACTCGCCGCCACCAGCCACGTTTACCATGATGTCGAATTTATCGCTCATCGCAGTTAGCTCAAGGGGTTGACGCACCACCATACGGCCAGTTTCACGAGCAAAGAATTCATCTAGCGGCTTATCGTTAACAACGATAACGCCCTTGCCAGGTTTCATAAATACGCGGGCTACTGCGCTTTTGCGACGGCCAGTGCCGTAGTTATAAGTAACACTCATGATTACGCCTTTAACAAATCGATAGGTTTAGGTTGCTGCGCACTATGCGGGTGTGTTGCACCGGCATAAACCTTCAGCTTACGCAACATTGCGTAACCCAACGGGCCTTTAGGCAACATGCCACGCACTGCTTTTTGCAGAACGCGCTGTGGGTGACGCTGACGCAACTTAGTGAAGTTAGTCTCGTAGATACCGCCGGGATATCCCGTGTGACGGTAGTACATCTTAGCTTCAGCTTTATTGCCGGTAACACGTACTTTGTCCGCGTTAACAACCACGACGAAATCGCCGGTGTCAACGTGCGGGGTGTAAATCGCTTTATGCTTGCCACGCAAGCGTGCAGCGATCTGGCTCGCTAGGCGACCCAGAACAGAATTGGAAGCATCGACCAAAAGCCAGTCATGCTGGACTTCGTGTTGCTTAGCGGAAAATGTTTTCATGGCACTTCCTAATACAAAAGAGTTAGTAAACTTCGAAGGGCGCGGATTGTATGCGAGAGAATTAGTCCCTGTCAAACGATCTCTCACTAAAAAATAATTATCCCATCCAAAACTCTTAAACCCGGATTGTCCAATAGACCTTAAACCCCTCCCAACCTCCCCTTTTCAGGGGAGGGGCTGACTCTAGCCCCCCAACAAGTGTGCGCTGGAGAGGGCAAACGCTAACGGCCTCCACCACCTTTGGTTCTGCTCTCCCCCTGACAAGGGGGAGCAGGAGGGGGTTAATTTCCAATGGATAACCCCGGTCAAAACTGTACCGACGGTCGGAACACCAACGTCAGTGTATTCACCTCTGTCGTGCGCAAAACCCCTGAATATTCCTCAGGGCTAG
>JAUYFR010000176.1 GCA_030690855.1 Gallionellaceae bacterium | reverse complement strand
ATGGCTGGTACGCCGTCACGGCAAGCGAGTGAGCGAAATTTTGAGTACAGTTGAGAGCGATGCGACATTGGCTCAGCGCATTGTTCCATCAATGCCATTTATTTTCGCAGACTTGCTGTTCTGCGCGCATGCTGAAATGGTCGTGCATCTGGATGATTTGTTACGAAGGCGAGTGCCGTTGTTGATTCTCGCAAAACTCAGCTCAGCGGAGTTGGTGAAAATCGCTGAACGGGTGGCGCCGATATTGGGTTGGGATGAGGCGAGGTTAAGGCAGGAGGTCAGCCAACTCCTGTCTTAACCTCCTTGGCAAAGTATGCATTTGTCGTATACGACTCACCTATTTTTAGTTTTAGCAGGCCCGTTCCATTCTGACCCGCTAGTTCTATTTCGGTCAGAGGGCGTTGTGATTACTACCCCTGCCAATTTTCCTGATCGTGCTGCCGTTACCCATACAGATAAGATCGGTTTCGGTAGAGATAGACTCAATAGCACTAATCCTTTCTTTCGGTACCTGCTTGATCGCTTGTACTCTAAAATTCTTTGCTATAGTGGGCCACTGTGAATTCGTTGCTTCATGTGACACCTTCGTCTCAACTTTATCAAAACGACGTTCGTGTTCACATTGACCACAGTGATTTTCGCGGGTACGATTCGACCCTTTTGTCGCTACAGGAAATAATTAAAATGCGCCGCAGATTAGTTGTTGGAAATTGGAAAATGTATGGTCGTCTTGATCGTAACAAGGCTTTGTTAGAAGGTGTTCTGGCCGGCGTACGCGACTTTACGTCTGCGGATTATGCAGTTTGTGTTCCATATCCGTATCTCGCTCAGGCCCAATCAGCGTTGCAGGGTAGTAATGTTGCGTGGGGTGCCCAAAATCTAAGTCAATATGAAGAAGGTGCGTTCACAGGTGCTGTTGCGCCAGGGATGTTGATGGACTTTGGGTGTCGCTATGTGATCATTGGTCACTCTGAACGCCGCGGTTTATTTCATGAAAGTAATGAAATTGCACAAGCTAAATTTGATGCTGCTATCAAGGCGGGTTTAACTCCAATTTTTTGTGTTGGAGAAACATTGTCCGAGCGTGAGTCTGGTGTTACAGAGCAAGTTGTTGCAACCCAATTAGATGCTGTCCTAAATGTGTTTGGTGCCAAAGGGTTAGCAAAAGCTATTGTGGCTTATGAACCCGTATGGGCGATTGGAACTGGAAAGACTGCATCGCCAGAGCAAGCGCAAGCCGTTCATGCTTTTATTCGCCAACGGGTTGCAGATCTGGATAGTCATGTTGCGCAAGCATTGTGTATACTCTACGGAGGTAGCGTTAAGCCAGGCAATGCTGTTGAGTTATTTGCAATGCAAGATATTGATGGTGGCTTGATTGGCGGGGCATCTTTAGTGGTGGATGATTTTGTAGCAATTTGTCGGGCTGCTGCAAAATAATTTTTGTATAAATTTGTATGTTGATTTTGAGGTGGTAAGTGGAAACATTAGTTTGGGTGGTGCATTTAATAACTGCGATAGTATTGATCGGTCTTGTCTTAATTCAACATGGCAAGGGTGCCGACATGGGAGCGGCTTTTGGAACTGGATCTGCAGGTAGCTTATTCGGATCTAGCGGCTCCGCTAATTTTTTGAGTCGGAGTACGGCTGTTGCTGCGACAATTTTCTTTGTGACAAGCATGTCCTTAACTTATCTTTACGCAATACCTGCTAAAACAGAGGGTGTGATGGATAAAATAGAGCCGATCAAATCGGAGCAGCAGATAGCGCCTGCACCTATCGTCTCCGATGTCCCAGGTTCAAAATCTAAAGAAGTGCCTAGATAATCGATTAAAATTCATGTTGAGATCAAGAGGCCTGAATTTTAACTTCATGTAGTTGATTGTTTAGTACAGGTAGTAATGCGGAGTTGGCGGAATTGGTAGACGCGCAGCCTTGAGGTGGCTGTGTCCGTAAGGACGTGAGGGTTCGAGTCCCTTGCCCCGCACCACGAAATACATTTTTCTGGCGGCTAGTTATTTTGTGCAAAATAAAATTTTCTACTTAAATTAATCCTGATGTTGGGTATTAGAGATGATCATCTTGACGATTATTTAGTCTTGTCGGTCGTGATTTCGTAGGTATCAAGTTTTTGCATTTATTTCATGAGTGCAAGTCAAAGCAAACTGATTTACTCAAGCTTAAATTGCTTCCCTAATTTTTAAATGTTGTTAGAATCTTCGTCGGAGAAAAAACGGTGACAACAAAAATTGTTACTTCTTTTTAAGTGCAGTGGTTGAAGGTTTTCGAGCCCGTACCCGCATAATAATTTCAAGCAAAATTAATGTTGCTTGATTAATAATAACTAAAGAGGCGTACGGTATTCATTTGAGTGCTGTGTGCACGGAGGGCTCAGAATGTTGGAAAACTACTTTCCTGTCCTGTTGTTTATCTGTGTTGGTCTTGCTGTGGGAGTGATTCCATTAGCTTTGGGAAGATTCGCCGCCCCTCATCGTCCTGATGATGCAAAACTTTCTCCTTATGAGTGTGGCTTCGAGGCATTTGAAGATGCGCGTATGCAGTTTGATGTTCGCTATTATCTAGTTGCAATCCTATTTATCCTGTTTGACTTGGAAATAGCTTTTCTTTTTCCTTGGGCAATTGTGCTTAAGGAGATTGGTACGTTTGGTTTTTTCTCCATGATGCTGTTTTTGGGAATTCTCGTTGTTGGTTTTATCTATGAGTGGAAGAAGGGAGCCTTAGAATGGGAATAGAAGGCGTTCTTGAAAAGGGTTTTGTTACAACTTCGTTAGATACGGTTATCAATTACACGCGTACTGGTTCATTGTGGCCAATGACATTTGGTTTGGCATGCTGTGCTGTAGAGATGATGCACGTTGCACTTTCAAGATATGACTTGGATCGTTTCGGTGCGGGCGCTTTCCGCCCTAGTCCAAGACAGTCTGATTTGATGATTGTTGCGGGTACTTTGTGCAATAAAATGGGGCCTGCTTTGCGCAAAGTGTATGACCAAATGGCTGAGCCTCGCTATGTGATTTCAATGGGGTCGTGCGCCAATGGCGGTGGCTATTACCACTATTCATATTCTGTTGTGCGTGGTTGTGATCGAATTATACCTGTTGATATTTATGTTCCAGGTTGCCCGCCTACCGCCGAGGCTTTACTCTATGGCGTGATCCAGTTGCAAAAGAAAATAAATCGTACCAACACGATAGCGCGATAGGATAACTATGTCCCTTGATTTGAATTTTCTCAGCACGAATCTTAAAGAAACTTTGGGTGCCTATATCGTTAGCTTAAACCAAGCGCAGGGTGAGCTGACAATGGTCGCGCGTGCGAGTGAAATGCTTGATGTTTTTAAGCGTTTGCAGAGCAACGAGCACTTTTATTTCGATCAACTAACGGATGTATGTGGTGTCGATTACTCTGCTTATGGAAGCGAGATATCCGAGAGTGGAATGTATCTGTCTGATGAGGTGACTGAGAATCTATTTAAACATCGATTCGCTGCTGTTTATCACTTGTTGTCGGTGAAAAATAATGTTCGTTTGCGTGTGAAAGTTTTTGCTGAAGATGATGCTGCGCCAAGATTGAATTCCGTTGTGGGTATTTGGCCTTCTGCTAACTGGTTTGAGCGCGAGACTTTTGATATGTTTGGTATCGTGTTTTTAGGACATCCAGATCTGCGTCGAATTTTGACTGATTATGGTTTTGTGGGTAACCCGTTCCGTAAAGATTTTCCGCTGTCTGGTCATGTTGAGATGCACTACGATCCGGAACAAAAGCGTGTGGTTTACAAGCCAGTTACAGTAGAGCCGCGAGAAATTACTCCGCGAACTATTCGTGAAGAAAACTACAGTCGTCACTGAGATAAGTGCAAGGAAAGCGTAATGCCTGAAATTAAAAATTACACCATGAACTTTGGCCCACAACACCCGGCGGCTCACGGCGTCTTGCGCTTGATTCTAGAATTGGATGGTGAGGTAGTCGAACGTGCCGATCCACATATTGGTTTGTTGCACCGTGGAACAGAAAAATTAGCTGAGCATAAAACGTATTTGCAAGCGGTTCCCTACATGGATCGTTTGGATTACGTTTCCATGATGTGTAATGAACATGCGTATGTCATGGCCATTGAAAAATTGGCTGGTATTGAGGTGTCTTTGCGTGCGCAATACATCCGTGTCATGTTCGATGAAATTACGCGCATATTAAATCATCTGCTTTGGTTGGGAGCTTCGGGCATCGATTTGGGTGCGATGACGATGTTCTTCTATACCTTCCGTGAGCGCGAAGATTTGATGGATGTGTATGAGGCTGTGTCAGGCGCGCGTATGCACGCCGCTTACTATCGCCCAGGTGGTGTTTACCGTGACCTGCCAGATAGCATGCCGCAGTATGAAAAATCGAAGATTCACAACGAAGCGGCAGTTAAGCGGATGAATAGGAATCGCCAAGGATCTCTCCTTGATTTTATTGAGGATTTTGCGAACCGTTTCCCCTCGAATGTTGATGAATATGAAACGTTGTTGACGGATAACCGTATTTGGAAGCAGCGTACGGTAGGTATCGGTGTTGTTTCTCCTGAGCGAGCAATTGCGATGGGGTTTACAGGCCCTATGTTGCGTGGTTCCGGTGTCGAGTGGGACCTTCGTAAAAAGCAGCCTTACGAAGTTTATGATCGTCTCGACTTTGATATTCCAGTGGGCGTTGAGGGTGATTGCTACGATCGTTATCTAGTACGTGTTGAGGAGATGCGACAGTCTAATCGCATCATTAAACAGTGCATTGATTGGTTGCGCAAAAATCCAGGCCCAGTGATTACTGAAAATCATAAATATGCTCCTCCTGCACGCGCGGCGATGAAGCAAAATATGGAAGAGTTGATCCATCACTTCAAACACTTTACTGAAGGTTTCCATTTGCCTGTTGGTGAGGTTTATTCGGCGGTAGAGCATCCTAAAGGTGAGTTCGGGATTTATTTGGTTTCGGATGGAGCAAACAAAGCTTATCGCATGAAGATTCGTGCGCCGGGTTTTGCGCATTTGGCGAGTTTGAATGAAATGACAAAAGGTCATTTGCTCGCTGATGTGGTGGCGATTATTGGAACGCAAGACATCGTTTTTGGAGAGATAGACCGCTAATGTTATCCGAACAAATTCAAGCAAAAATAGATCGCGAGCTGAAAAAATATCCGGTCGATCAAAAGCAGTCTGCGGTGATGGCAGCACTGCGTTTTGTCCAAGATGAAAAAGGCTGGATCGCGCCTGAAGACATTACGGACATTGCGGCCTATTTGAGTATGTCGCAAATGGCTGTGTATGAGGTTGCTACTTTTTATCACATGTACAACTTGAAGCCGATGGGTACATACACCTTAACTGTGTGTACCAATCTTTCCTGTCAGCTGAGTGGTGTGAATGAAACCCTGCTATATCTTAAAAATAAACTTGGCATTGGTTTGGGTGAAGTTTCGCCAGATGGCAAGTACGGCTTACGCTCTGGAGAGTGCATGGGCGCTTGCGTCGATGCACCCGTCTTGACCATCAATAACAAGAAAATGTGCGGACGTTTAACCGGTGAAAAAATTGATCAAATTTTGGCCGATATTGAGTCCGACAAAACTGGGGGGCAGCAATGAGCACTCCAATTATTTTAAACACGCTCCATTTTGATCAGCCTTGGACACTTGATAACTATCTTAAAGTCGGTGGTTACCAAGCGATTCGCAAAATCCTGAATGAAAAAATGACGCCAGATGCAATCATCGCTGAAGTCAAAGCGTCAGGATTGCGAGGCCGTGGGGGTGCGGGTTTTCCTACGGGCCTTAAGTGGACTTTTATGCCTAAGGATTTTAAAGGCGATAAATACATCGTTTGTAACTCAGACGAAGGTGAACCCGGCACTTGTAAAGACCGCGACATCTTGCGTTATAACCCCCACATGCTGATTGAAGGCATGATGATTGGCGCTTATGCGATGGGAGTTAAAACTGGTTACAACTATGTTCATGGTGAGATTTTTGAGGCTTATGAGCGCATGGAGGCTGCTTGTGAAGAGGCTAGGGCGGCAGGCTATTTAGGCAATAACATCTTGGGAAGTGAGTTCAGTTTTGATCTGCATAATCACATGGGATATGGTGCTTATGTATGCGGAGAAGAGACAGCCTTGCTTGAATCAATCGAGGGAAAAAAAGGTCAGCCTCGCTTTAAGCCCCCGTTCCCAGCAAGTTTCGGTTTGTACGGAAAGCCAACCACGATTAATAACACCGAAACATTTGCCAGTATCCCTTACATCATCAATAACGGCGGTCAGAAATTTGCCGATCTTGGCGTACCAAACAGTGGCGGTATTAAATTATTTTCAATCTCTGGTCATGTGAATAAGCCTGGCAACTTTGAAGTGCCGATGGGTACGCCATTTGCAAGATTGTTGGAAATGGCAGGTGGTGTGCGAGGTGGAAATAAGCTGAAGGCAGTGATTCCTGGTGGATCTTCGATGCCAGTATTGCCGGCCGAAATTATGATGGAAGTGAACATGGATTATGACTCTGTGCAGAAAGCAGGTTCGTATCTTGGTTCCGGCGCGATTATCGTGATGGATGAAACAACTTGCATGGTAAAAGCGCTTGAGCGTTTATCTTATTTTTACCATGAAGAGTCTTGTGGGCAATGTACGCCATGCCGCGAGGGTACAGGTTGGTTATATCGAATTGTGCATCGTATTGAGCACGGTGAAGGTCGGCCTGAAGATTTAGATTTGCTTCTTGATTTGTGCGGCAATATTGCAGGGCGAACTATCTGCGCTTTGGGTGATGCAGCTGCGTGGCCAGTACAGGGGTTCTTGAAGCACTACCGCAAAGAATTTGAATACCATATCGAACACAAACGGTGTTTGGTGTAAGGCAGACGAATAGGTGAGTAATGATCAATATTGAAATTGACGGTCGGAGTATCAAAGTAGAGGCGGGCTCAACAGTGATTGAGGCCGCGCATAGCGTTGGTATCTCTATTCCGCATTTCTGCTATCACAAGAAGCT
>JAUYFR010000172.1 GCA_030690855.1 Gallionellaceae bacterium | reverse complement strand
ATAGGGCGACTTGCGTCAGCGGGTTGTTTCATCAATTCGCGAATGCCGTTCATCAACCCGACGATCGCTTGATCGTGACTAGACACTTTATGCTCCAATTCTAGTAGCTTGGCCGCCAACTCTTTATTGGTTGATAACATTTCGCGCAACTGCACAAAAGCGCGAACAATGAACACGCTCATCTCGACTGCCTGTGGTGAATTCAAAATCATCGCCGCCATGATCGCACCATGTTCTGTAAATGCGTAAGGTTGGTATTTTCGGTGCTGTCCGCGTCCAATCTTTAAGGTCGCATTTTGCGACCTTAAAGATTCATGTTCATTTTCAGTAAGTTGGAGCATAAAATCCGCCGGGAAACGGTCAAAATTCCGCTTCACCTGTTCATTGAACCGCTTGGTCGGAACACCAAATAGCTCTGCCAGATCGGCATCCAACATCACCTTATGGTCGCGCAATACTAAAATTCGCTGCGCAACTGACTCGATTGCGATTAGATCGGTCATTCCGCCACCGCTCCACCCAACCTACACAAAGCCGACGATTTAGTGAACATAGCCGGTTTCCGCCTCTACTTTAACGGTGTATTCCGTTGCGCCATTTACCTGAATATTGATCGTCTGCGCCGCAGAGGGACGACCAATCGCATCAATGGTCATCGTTGTTGGGTAGCCCGCCATCCTCGCGTCACCCAAAGTTTTAAATTCAAAAGGCAGGGTGAGCGGGAGCGTGCACGCGGCTACGGTGTGTGTGGCACTCGGCCCTGTTACATCATAGGTCAGCGAGATATTGGTCGATGTAAAGTTCACACACACAAAGCGGCGCTGCGCAATCGCGGCCTTTTGCGCATAACGCAATGTGGCTTTAACTTCATCCGCGAATCCGCGACTATCGTATGTGCCACGCTCAAAAAATTTAGGCATCGCCACTGCCGCAAGAATGCCGACGATAATCATCACGGTGATGAGTTCAACCATGGTGAAGCCTTGTTGGGATTTAGTCCTCAATTTTTAAAACCCTAAACTGCGTCATATCGCGTTGCAAAGTTTTTAACGTACTGCAAAATTTCTAGCAACCTATCCGCTGCCACAAAGGCGCGATTTAATATAGCCGCCTGCAACTCGCTATCTTCTGGATAGTCATGCGCGAAGGCATTGCGCATTTCGCGTAACGCCAACCACTCATCAACAGAAGGAAGCGCGCCGATTTTCTCTAAACGATTTAGTTTATCGAGATAAACATCTAAATCACCCTGCTCTTTGGTCAATTCAAGCACCATCGGCAAAAGTTTCGCGCCCATTGCATCTTGTAGCTTTGCAAAGCGGCTAACAAACTGATCAACTATCGCGATAGTTGCCTCATCTAGCGCTTGTAATTTATTTGCCTCCAAAGGAAAAGCTGGCTGAAGCTCACGTTTAGCCCACTGCATGCGCCGTGCATGTGTTTCACATTGCGCTAATTGCAAAGCAAACACGCTCATAACTTCACCCCTTGCTGCGCGGCTATTTCATAAATAGGCAACGTATCGCCACCTTGACGCTGCAATACCAAATCAATCTTACGATCACCGATGCGACGTTTCAGACGCGCTAGGAATGCAAAACGAGAGTTAACCAATTCATCTGCATCGCTAGACGTCGCTCGCACATACAAATCAATGTCGCCACCTTTTGCAGAGTCATCCACACGCGAGCCAAATAGCCAAACTTCAGCCTGCGCGCCAAAAAAATGTGCGGTCTCTTGCTTGATGGTTTGAATTTGTTCTGTGCTTAAACGCATTTCAATTCACACCCAATTTCACGCGACAATATTGATCTGCTCGCTGGTGCATACCCATCAGGGGTTCGACCAGATTGAGCATCTCAGCGACTAACACGGATAAAGTTTTAGCATCTTCTTGGTATTCGTGATTGATCGCATTACGAATATCGCGCGGCACTTTCCACTCTTGCTCGTCTTCAATAATTGCTGCTTTTTCAGCGAACGCCAACACATCGGACATGCCCACCACTTTCACGCCTTCTTCAAGTGCAACTGATTTGAGCAGCTTACCCACATGCTCTTGATACTCAGAGAAACGGGCGCGAAACGCTGCCAGTATTTCCGCATCTTCATCTGACAATACCTGCAAGTCTTTCTCAGCAATTTTAGATTTAAGCATGCGCCCTCTTGAATAAGCCAAGTAGCCACGCATCTTTTCAAGGTGCGCCAATTTATTAGCGATAATTTCTTTTTGTTTGAGCATTACACTAACCTCACACCTTGCATCTTTGCCACTTCAAAAATGGGATCTTCTTTGGTGTGATTATTCACCACCAGATCAACGTAGCGTCCTAACCTATCAGCCAACTCACCTCGCGCACGCGCTGCCGGTAAAACAACGTCTGCCGCATTGGTTTCAATATAGAGATCAATATCACCACCTTTTGCGGAGTCATCAACGCGCGAACCAAACAGCCACACCTCCGCCCGCGCGCCAAAAAAATGTGCGGTCTCTTGTTTGATGGTTTGAATTTGCTCGGTGCTTAAACGCATGGTTGAGTGATTAGCCGTCAGAAAGTTCACAGGGGCGAAGTGTAGCAAAAAGGGCAATCTCCCAAGACACAAAACAAAGGAGGCCGAAGCCTCCCTTGTGTGTTGCGATCATAGATATCGCAAGCCCAACCTTTTTTATACTAAGGCAATGTCACAGCCTTTGTAATAGAAGTCGTAGCAAGGTTTCTTACAGTACAAACTTGTCCCGACAATACAGAGCTTACCGTAGCATCAATTCCAGTCTCAAGATAGCTGCCTGAACACGCACTAGCTGCCGCATAAGGGTAAGCCACTGAGCTAATTGCATTTGCCGACTTTTGAATCGAAGCTGAAGATGCGATTGCTCCAGCAACACCCTGGACTGCGGCCAACTTAGCATCCGAGCTCAAATCCGTAAACTTCGGCAACGCTGTCGCTGCCAAAATGCCCAAAATCACAATCACTACGATCAATTCGATCAATGTAAAACCTTGTTGTTGTTTCATTTCGTACTCTCCTAAAGTTGAGGCCGCAGCCTCGTTGAAGTTAAAACCAAAGCACCTAATTTTTTCGTGCCGCAGCACATCATTTATGTTTGGTCGGGGCGCAATATAAAACCAATTCCGCCAATGCGCAAGGGCAAAAAACAAAAAACTCAATTTATTCAATAGAAAGGAAAAGATTCTTTATGCGTCTTGTTGCACAAATAACCCAAAAGGGTTATTAAAAACGCACTACTTCGCCCAAATGGTTAGCAACACCAAAGTGTAGAGGCTGCCAATAATTAACATCACGCCCACCTGTTGCGCATAGCGAAACGCCAGCTCGTCCACGCCACTTCGGGGAATCTCTAGCGGCTTGAGGGCATTGCGCAGAGAAATCCATTGATTAGCTTTGCCTTCAAAATCTTTCAGCGAACTCGGGCGAAATAAAACAAATAAGCTAATCACCAGCGCGAAGGTTGCCCCCAATATCGCGATCAATACCCATGAATCAAACCATGCACTGACGTAAGAGATGGGCACATGAAAGCGCTGTGACAAGCCCAGCACGGCAATATTTTTATCTAGGCTTACAGTAAAAAAATACAAAAGATACAGTGCGCCAACTAAGACACCGGCGCCACTGAGACGATTATTGCGGTAAATCCAAGGATCGAGCGTGATGGTACTTTCCAAGGAGCGACTGAGCTGCCTTGTAGAAACCCAACGGTTGGTAAAAAGTCCAACGCGATGCAACCAGTGTGGTTTGAAAATCAGCAGGGCGCCCACAATGAGGCCCGCGATACTTCCCAAGATCAGGAAGTTAAAAAAAGCTTGGGACAAGATTGGATGAAGGTCGATCATGTTTTTTAACCAGATAGTTCGTTAGAACCCAACCCCCTCCAACTCCCCCTTTTCAGGGGGAGAGCTGAGCCAGCCCCTCCCCTGACAGCGCCAAGACCGCCCGCAGGGCGAGTGTCTGGCGGCGTACCCCTTGCGGGTGCAAGGGGAGGTTGGGAGGGGTTTAAGCCGAAGGGATGATTTGAGCTCAACTTAAGTCGGGAATGCATTCAAAACCATTTAATTTGTTCCGTTGATTCAAACACAGTACCGACCCATTCTTTTTCGCCCGTACCCACATCATTTCGTAGCACCTCTGCCTGCTTAACATTAACGCGGAAACGAATCCATTTCTTGCCCTCCTTACCCGGCACAAAATGCTCTGAGCGATCTAATACATAAATGAGCTGATGTGATTTGAGATCAAACAGCCAGCTACCCGCAACGAGTGAAGTCGGCGGCATATCAAAGAACTCCCCCGCGTAATTTCTGGGAGACTTTTGTAACCACTTCACGGGATTTTCAGTGGCCAACTTGCCGAGCGCTTGCTGATTGTCGCGGGTGTAATTTTTACCCACCTGCATGGTGAGCGCGCTTTGAATCGCGCCCATAGTTTCTTCCATCGCGGTTTTTTCAGCCATTTCTTGGTAGTACCAAACACGATCTAAAAACACGCTCATCAATACGCTAACGATGGCGATGACGATGATGAGTTCGATGAGAGAGAAGCCACGCCCGAATCCTCTTCCCTTAAGCCGCGATAATCCATTAGAACCCAACCCCCTCCAGCTCCCCCTTGACAAGGGGAGAGCAGAACCAGCTCCTCCCCTGACAAGGGGAGGTTGGGAGGGGTTTGAGCTTAATGAATAATCCGGGTTAATCCCGCCTCCTGAATCCTGAATTCTGATTTTCATACTCATTTGTGCATTGCCGCCTTGCCCAAGTCCCACATTGGCAAGAAGATGCCCAAAGCAAGAATTAATACCAAGATGCCGAGAAACACAATCATGATCGGCTCGATCTGCGCACTGAGTGTTTTAACTTCGTATTCGACTTCTTGTTCGTACATACCGGCCACTTCAAACATCAGCCCATCGAGGTCGCCGGTTTCTTCACCCACCGCAATCATTTGCAATACCACGGGGTTAAATACGCCGGCAGCAATCGCAGTGCGTAAAACGCTCTCGCCGCGCTCCACACCATCACGCATTTGCTCAACCTTGGAGCGCATGAAATCGTTGTCCACCACCAGCGCCACCGAGTTCATGCCCTGCACGATAGGGATGCCACTCTTCATCGCCAAGGCAAAGCTACGCGCAAAGCGCGCAAGGGTAGATTTAAGAATAATTTTGCCGGCGATGGGGATTTGAAATTTGTATTTGTCCCACTTAAATTTGCCGTGCACCGTGTTGGTGTATGAGCGAAACATGACCACCGCGCCCACCACCATCGCAATCAGCAAGGGCCAAAAGTGCACAAAGAAACTGGAGGATCCAATCAAAAATCGCGTCATGATGGGTAGCTCAGTGTGAAAGCCTTCAAACACTTTCACAAATGCCGGAATCACAAAAATATTTACCGCGACGATGGCAAGTGTGATGGCGATGACCACAAAAGTGGGGTATCGCAACGCGCTCTTGATGTTGTCGCGCATGGTTTTTTCAAACTCAAGGTGGTGATACAAGCGCATGAAGGTTTCATCCAGCATGCCGGTCATTTCGCCCACTTGAATCATGCTGACGTAGAAAGGCGAAAAGATGGTGGGATGACGACGCAACGCAGCGCTGAGTTCACGGCCCTTATCGAGGCTTTCGCGCAGGTCTTGCAACATGGCGGACATGGCTGGACTTTGTGTTGACTCTTGCAAACCCGCCAGCGCACGCATGATCGGCACGCCTGATTTCAACAGGGTGTACATCTGCCTGCTGAACAACATAAGATCAAGTGCCGAGACTGGTTTTTCGTTGAGCTTTTTCCACCACGTTTTAGCGTCGCCGACAGACTTTTCTTCGGTGCGTAATTTCTGCGATGGCTTGATATCCGTGGGCGTAATGCCCGTTGCAAAAAGTTGATCCGCTACCGCGCCGCTATCAGCTCCTTCTAGCGTGCCACTAACCAAATCACCATTACTACTGCGGCCTCTATATGCAAATACCGGCATTACTCTTCGACCTGATTAGTAATGCGCATCACTTCTGTCACCGTGGTAACGCCCGCTTTCATTTGCTTTAGCGCGGCATCTAGCAAGGTTTTTCCTTTCAGATGTTCGCGCGTCACTTCCATAAAGTGGCTAGACTCTTTATGCGCAGCAGCATCCGCAATCGCCTGCGTCATCTCCAGCATTTCATAAACTGCAAGGCGACCAAAATAGCCACTACCGTTGCAATGAGAGCAACCACGTCCATGCATCAGCGTTCCCCAGGTGCTGCTGTTCAAACCTTCGTTATCCAACCATTCGGTTTCTTGCACCGTAGGCGTATGCGCCTCTACACAACTTTCGCACACGCGACGCACGAGACGTTGTGCCAGCACCGCCTGCACGGATGACGCCACCATAAATTTAGGCACGCCCATATCAACCAAACGGAACAAGGTGCTGGCGGTATCGCGGGTGTGCAAAGTGGACATTACCAAGTGACCTGTCATCGCCGCACGTAAACCGATTTGTGCTGTTTCGGCATCACGCATCTCACCCACCAGAATTACATCTGGGTCTTGACGCATTGCGGCACGCAACACGCGAGAAAAAGAAAAGTCAATCTTTTCATTAACTTGCACTTGAATAATGCCCGGCAAGCGATATTCGACGGGATCTTCAACCGTGATGATTTTTTGGTCGATGGTATTAATCTCAGCTAAACCTGCATACAGCGTCGTGGTTTTACCGCTACCGGTTGGCCCCGTCACTAACACCATGCCACTGCTGCGGCTGATTACCTCACGGTAACGTTTCAACATTTCCGGCGGCATGCCCAATTTATCCATCGTCAAAATGCCGGTACTCTGGTTGAGCAAACGCATCGCGATTGATTCACCATACTGCGAAGGCAAGGTTGAAATACGCACATCCACCGATTGATCGCGCACGCGCACACTAAAACGCCCATCTTGTGGGATGCGTTTTTCAGAAATATCCAAGCCCGCCATGAGCTTCAACCGCAACGCAACCGCTGAGGCAATTTTGCTATCCGCTTCTGTTTGTAAGTGGAGCGAACCATCAATACGAAAACGCACATGCAAACGCGTTTCTTGTGGTTCGATATGAATGTCGGAGGCGCGTACCTGCGAAGCATCGTCGAACATACTTTGCAGCAACTTCACCACGGGCGCTTCTTCCAAGCCCACGTTGTCGCTCATAGCGCCAAAGTCAACGTAGCTATCGCCCAAATCTTCTGACAGTTCGCGCGCCAAGCCGCTAATTTCTTCAGTGCGACGATAGACGCGATCGACGGTTTCTAGCAGCTGGCCCTCAGTCACTACCGCAAGATCAATGTCGCGTTTTAGCTGACGCGAAATTTCGTCATAAGCAAACAAATCGGTTGGATCGGACATGCCAACCAACAGCGCGCCGTTGCGATCTTCCAATACGATAGCGCGGAAACGTCGCGCCTGATTTTCTGGTAGGCGGCGGACGATCTCTAGATTGACGTTATAATATTTGAGGTTAATAAAGGGAATGTTGAGCTGCTTGGCGAGCGCCTCAGAAATTTGATCTTCAGTGACGAAGCCGTTATCGACCAATACCCTGCCCAGCTTACGTCCACTGGATTTTTGCTGGCTAAGCGCAAAGAGAAGTTGTTCATTTGAGATGAGCTTTTGCTGCTCAAGCAAATCACCCAAGCGGATTTTTTCAGGACGTGCCATTGATGTATCACCCTTTAATATAAGCGCTTGCCGCGCCAAATGAGGCCGCAAGTTAGCCTTTTTTCTTATTGCTGACAAGAGTTACCGAGAGTTGCTAATGTTTAATGTCATCCTTTTTGAGCCAGAAATTCCGCCCAACACGGGCAACGTCATCCGCTTGTGCGCGAATACCGGTGCGCAACTCCATTTAATAAAACCGCTAGGTTTTGCACTTGAAGATAAACAATTAAAACGTGCCGGTTTGGATTATCACGAATACGCCAACGTGCAAGTGCACGACAATCTTGATGCGTGTTTGCGCACTCTGCCAAATTCGCGCCTGTTCGCATTTACCACCAAAGGCTCACATCCCTATCACGAGGTGGCGTTTCAAGTGGGCGATGCTTTTTTGTTTGGGCCTGAGAGTAGAGGACTACCCGCAGAGTTACTTGCTAAATTAGCACCAGAACAAAAGCTACGCCTACCGATGTTGCCGAATAACCGCAGCCTGAATCTCTCAAATACCGTAGCGATTGCCGTGTATGAAGCGTGGCGGCAATGCGGATTTAAGATGCAAAACCCTGAAAACCATTAAGTCTGCACATTTTAAGCGCCCTCGCTAGCAGCATCTTGTTTTTCGTAGGTCGGGTTTTAACCCGACAGCACACAGGAATCAAAACAAAACGTCCGACTGTGGCTAAATTTTCAAGTCAAAACTCATCGCTCGGCTGGCGACTCAACAAACTTTCCGCCGCTTTTGTTGCCTCAAGATTTTCATACAACACGCGATACACGGCTTCGCAAATCGGCATGTCCACGCCCATCTTTTGCGCTACCTGATGCACTTCGCGCGCGGTGTAAACCCCTTCTGCCACGTGACCTAATTCACTCAAAATGTCAGCCAAGATTTTTTTATGCGCCAAAAACATGCCCACTTGACGGTTACGCGACAAGTCGCCGGTGCAGGTCAAAATTAAATCGCCCGCACCCGATAGTCCGCCCAGCGTTTCTGCCTTGCCACCCATACGCAAACCTAAGCGAGTCATCTCGGCCAGACCACGTGTGAGCAAAGCTGCACGTGCGTTGTAGCCCAAGTGCAAGCCGTCACTGATACCTGCTGCAATTGCTAAGACGTTTTTTATCGCCCCACCGATTTCCACACCCACCACATCAGCGCTGGAATAAATTCGCAAGCGAGAATGGTGTAAGGCTTGTGCCATGCGTTGCGCAAAAGCAATGTCGCTAGAGGCGAGCGTGAGTGCGGTTGGTAAACCACGCGCCACTTCTTGTGCGAAACTTGGGCCGGACAACACAGCGCGCGAAAAATAAGCAGGTAAAACTTCCGCAACAACTTGGTGCGGTAGTTGCGAGGTTTGCGCTTCAAAGCCCTTGCACAGCCAAATAACGGGAATCGCGACAGGTGACTGAGCGATGCGCTGCAACGTGCCGCGCAACGACGAAACGGGTACTGCCACAATGAGCAACTCTGCGTCCGACAGTGCCGCATCCATATCGGAGGTGAGTTGCAAAGGCTCCGGAAATGCCATGTTTGGCAAATAGCGCTGATTGCTGCGACTCGCGCCCATTTCTGCCACTTGCTCCGTATTGCGCGCCCATAAAGTAACTTGATGACGCGGGGCCAAACTGATCGCCAAAGCGGTGCCCCATGCGCCCGCACCTAAAATTGCTATCTTCATCAATCGCCCCACACGTCAGTAATTTTGATATAGCCACTTGCCCCATCAAGGTGGCGCACTTTAGCCCAACCATTCTCGTCCCCCAGCAGCTCCAAGGCTAATTGTTGCGGTGCTTGAAACACCACTGCCGCAGTATCCTCAGGACCCTGCCTAACCACTGCAACCGATGTATTGACGATAACGAAACGCTTGCTACTCAAGGCGCGCTTTTCGATCCAATACAGTTGCCCAGAAACATCGCGCACTTTGACCCAGTTATCTAAAGTAACGATTTGCTCTAAGGGTAAATAGCGGGTGGCGACAAAGAGTTTTTTAGCCTTCAACGAAGGGGCGTCATACAAGATGGCGGGCGTATCCACAGAGACGAATTCAAAGGCTTGCGCTTGATTGAATATACCCAAAAAACCAAAAAAAATTGCGCCCTGAATCAGTTGCGCAATTTTGTGGGTGATGCATCTCATCTGGCTTAGTGAGTAACTTCAGGTGTTTTGTTTTTTTGTTGCTGATACAGCACGTCGAAATTAATCGGGCTGAGGATCACTGGTGCGAAACCTGCTCGCGCCACAACATCAGATACGACTTCGCGCAAGTAAGGGTAAAGAATGTTTGGGCAAACCACCGCCAAGACTGGCTCCATTTCTTGCGCAGGTAAATTACGCAATTGAAAAATACCCGCTTGCTTTGCCTCAACTAAGAACATCACTTTTTCTTGTTCGCCGATTTTTGCCGTGACGGTAACCGTGATGGTTACTTCATAAACGCCTTCTTCAATTTGCGATGAGCTGGTATTTAGTTGCAAATCAACCTGTGGATTTTCGCGCTCCAAAAAAATCGCGGGTGCGTTTGGAATTTCCAATGACAGATCTTTAACGTACAGTTTTTCAATATTAAAAATAGCTTGTTGTTCTGGCACTGCGTTCAGCTCACTCATTACTTTTCCTTAATGTTTGTTCGTTATTTATTTAAGCGTGGCATTAATTCATCTGCCTGATCTAGCTCTACTAGATCATCGAAACCGCCGACATGGTAGTCGTCGATATAAATCTGCGGCACCGTACGACGGCCTGTTTTTGCCACCATGATGTCGCGCATCTCGGGCTGCAAATCAATGCGAATTTTTTCGATCTCGGTCACGCCGCGATTTTTTAGCAAGCGCTCTGCGTTGACGCAGTAGGGGCAAACTTGTGTGCAATACATCACTACTTTTGCCATCTTACTTCTCCAAGGGAAGATTGGATTTTTGCCACGCCATAACTCCGCCCGCCAAATGGTAAGCCTGTGCAAAGCCATTCTTAGTCAGCTGCGCAGTGGCATGTGAAGAACGTTGGCCGCTACGACACATCACCAAAATTGAACGCTCACGATACTTTTCCAGTTCACCCATGCGCTCGCCCAACTTGTTCAATGGAATTAATTTTGCGTTCAAAATATGTCCCTCGTCATATTCTTTTTGTTCGCGCACATCCAACACAATGGCATCTTTATGATTGATCAATTGCACCGCGCCCGCAGCATCCACTTCTTTAATGCCGCGAATTTTGTTGCCAAAGATTGACCAAAACAACATCAAACCGCTACTCACAAACACCATTACCATCATCAAATTATTTTGCAGATACTGCACGTTGATACTCCTCATTTTCTTGGGTTGCGAATTCTAACAGAGCAGAAAAATGCGCAGGGTCTTTCAACGCCATTTCCTTTAGTTCCGCCTGATTAGCCTTAAAATCATTCGGATATGACCAAAGTGATTGTTTTAATTGAGTTTTTGCCTCCGGCAATCGATCTGACAAGGCCAGCAACCACGCCTGTCGATACACCACCGGAGCAATCGGCACAAAGCGCATCGCATGCTCATTCATGGCGATTTTTTCTGCTAGAAGGTCTGCGCTTGGCTCAATCATGCCAGTCATAAATAGTTCGGCGTAGGGACGCAACAGGGCATAGTCATACACCTCTGCCAAACTATCGCGCAGACGCGGGGTATAGCTCGCGTCAGTGCTAGACGCGGGACGTAACTTTAATGACGACTCTAATTTTTTATAGCCTTGAAATAACTGGGTCAGCGACAATGCGCCGAGCAACAACATCATGGCCACGGACAAACGACCAAGCGCTCGCAACTCTAGGCGATAGGTTTTCGTTTCCATCAGGCCCAGCGCAACGGCGGCAATACCGATGAAGTAGCCGTACCACAGCGGATATTCCAACAGCGCATGAATGCCTAACACCCCCAGCACCATGTAGCCCCACCACTGATAGAGAGTGCGATGCTCTCGCCGCGCATGCCAGAACCACAAGCCGAGCGTGCCGAACAAAACAATTAACCCCGCTAAGCCGGTTTCTGCCGCGAGCTGCATGACGACGTTGTGAGCGTTGTTGTAAAGTCCGCTGATCGAAATGTTTTGTAACTCAGGGCCCAGCAAAAAATGTTGCCAAGCGAATTGGCCGAAGCCTGCGCCTATTAATGGAAAGTTAGCAAAAATCAGCAGTGACTCTTTCCACAGATGCAGACGAATGCTGCCGCCTCCCACCTCACCGAACAATCGCTCAAGGCTGGTAACCTTTGTCACTGATCCAGCCAGCCAAGGCATTTGCACCACCCAGTGCATCAGCGCCAAACCCACTAAGAGCGCAGCGCTATATTTCAGCAGGGGTAAATAAGATTTGTCGTTACGCTGCCAGAGATAGCTCATGCCCACCATAAAGACCAGGTATAGCCAAGTGCCGCGCGAGCCGCTCAGCGCCAACACAAATAACAACGGAACGGCCAACAGTGCCACTTGCCACGCCCGCATTGACCATCGAATGTACAACAAGCCAATCGAGGCAAGCCCCAACGCTAAATAATTCGCGAAATGATTGGGCTGGGCGATGTTGCCGTACACAGCGGAAGATGTTTTCACCGTGATCACGGAACTTAAAAAGGTGTGCCAGCGATAGTGCTGCAAGATACCGGCGAGCGCATTTAACTCCGCGCCTACAACTAAAAACACGGCCAATATCAATGCTAGCTTGGGCAAGCCAAGCTCGATGCGTAAACGATGGCCGAGCATCACCAGTAACGCCATCCACAAGAAATACATGGTGAGTAAAAGCGTTTGATCCAAGCTCGGTATTTTTCCAAGAAGATACTGCACCAGTAGCAGCAACATCATGCCAATCGGCAGCAGTACGATGCGCGGAATTTCAGGCTGCTGCCAATAACGTCCGCTGACCAACAACGGCATGGCTAGTACGCCCAACACTGCCGCACCCCATTCCTGATAAAAGGTGGTGATTGGATAAGCGTGGTGGTAATACAGAAAAGGTAAAACCCACATCAACCCGACAAGCGTCAGGCTGAGGTAGGCGAGGGAAAACGAGCGGAGAGAAAGGTTGCTTAGCAACTACCTTTAACGCCGAATTTAGCCAAGATGTTGTTCAGTGGGCAAATTTGCGTGAAGCCACTTTGAAACAGATTCAAACCGACAAAGGCCGTGAAAAACAAAAAGTAATGGCTCACAAATAGTGGGCTTGATTCCACACCTAGCGCCAAAGTTAACAAAATCATGCTACCTGCAACAATACGAATAATGCGTTCTGCGTTCATGCGTTAAAGCTCCTTCAAGGTTAGATCACCTTCTCGCTTGCTTCCTCGCCCGCGTGCGAGAGAGGATTGAGAAGAGGGCGAAGTTAGTTAAAAAATTACGGTGTTTTTTTGTACAGCGTTGCGTAATACAGCAC
>JAUYFR010000169.1 GCA_030690855.1 Gallionellaceae bacterium | reverse complement strand
CAACCTAAGCCAATCCCCGTTGCGGCAGATGAAATTGAATTGCAGTTTTATGGCAACGCAGTGAAATTCGCTTTGGATCCATTGTGGAAATCTAATCGTATAACGGGTGGCGCAAAGACTGAAACTATCAGCGATTTTTGGGCGACGATGCGTGGCACAAAATATGAGTCAACGATTCAGGCGGTAAGTGCAGCAAAGCGTGAGTTGAAACTTGATGATTGGGCTTACGTTACCCTGTGGCGTGATGTGGTGAGAGCCTTGCAGCCTGAACGCAAGACTGAGCAAAATTTATTGTTGTGGTACTTCTTAACCAAGTCAGGCTACGACGTGCGCTTGGGCTATTACGAGGCCAATGTGTATTTGTTTGTGGCAATGAAACAGCAAGTGTATGCGACCAAATTTACGAAGGTGAATAATCAAACCTACTATGCTGCCTTGGATGTTGATCACGGCAATAACATCCGTGCTTTTTATAGCTATCAATCTAACTATCCGACTAAGCTCAATGCGCTCGACATAAGTAAAGCTAACGTGGGCTTTACTAAAGTGTCCTCTGCACAAAGAGTCTTGGCGTTCGATTACAAGGGCAAAACGATTAAATTCACCGTGCCTTACGACCGACGTTTGGTGGACTACATGGGCACGATTCCGCAATCAGAATTTGAACTTTATTTTGATACCGATGGCAGTTCGTTGGTGAGACAAGGTTTGCTCGCCGAGCTGCGAAAATATACGGCAACGATGAGTCAAGAAGAGGCGGTGAATTTCTTGCTCACCTTTGTACAAAAAGCCTTCGCCTACAAAACAGACGAAGATCAATTCGGCTATGAAAAATATTTCTTTGTGGAAGAGTCGCTACATTTTGCTTACAACGACTGTGAAGACCGCTCAGTGATTTTTGCTTGGTTGGTGCATGAATTGGTCGGGGCAAAAGTAGTTGGCTTGCTCTACCCGGGGCACATGACGACAGCCGTTGCACTCAAGCAAGTGAATGGCGATTATGCGACGGTTGATTATCAGGGGCAGCGTTTCGTGATTGCAGACCCAACTTATATTGGAGCCTCGGTGGGAATGGCGATGCCGTCTTACGCAAAATTCAAACCAAAGCGTGTGGTAGAGATGCAGTAGTGTTTTTCTTGTAACGCATTGATTATATTGAGAAATATGTAAAAATAAAAGCCTCGCCAATGATTTTTGGCGGGGCTTTATTGCTTCAACAAGTGAATTACTTAACGCGCATTCCTGGTTGTGCGCCATCATCTGGCGATAAAACGAAAAGCCCCGGCGCTTCACCCGAAGCGGCTAGCACCATCCCTTCCGATAGGCCAAATTTCATTTTGCGCGGAGCAAGGTTGGCGACCATCACTGTCATGCGACCCTTGAGTTTTTCTGGATCGTAAGCTGATTTGATACCGGCAAAAACGGTACGAGGTTTTTCTTCACCGATGTCGAGGGTGAGCTTTAGTAATTTTTCCGCGCCCTCAACATGTTCGGCATTAACGATACGTGCGATGCGTAAATCAATTTTGCTGAAGTCATCAATGCTGATGGTCTCGGCGATTGGGGCAATGGCGTGTTGTTGGTGTTCGGCGTGGCGTACCTCGGAATGAGATTCTGTTGTCATAGGTTGCAAACTTTCTTGATTGGCAGCGACCATTGCTTCGATGAGCTTAGGGTCGAGACGGGTCATCAGGTGCTCATATTCGTTGATGCTATGACCACTCAAAAGGTCATTATCAAGTGATGTCCACTCACTAAGGTTGGTGTTCAAAAACTCACCAATCTTATGGGCAGTAACAGGCAGTATAGGGAATAGATATGTTGTAATTGCCTTGAACATGTTTAACGCAGTTGTACATACCTCATGGAGACGTCTTTTGTCATCTTCATTTTCTGATTTAGCTAATTTCCAAGGTTCAAAATGATTTACATACGTATTAGCCACTTCTGTTAATTGCATCACTGCGCGAAGAGCTTTGCTGTAATCACGAGCCTCATAAAACTCCGCAATTTTTTCACGAGATGCAAATATGGTTTCTCGCGCTCCTTCGAGCTTTTGTTCAATCGCAGAAATACAGGCAACACCTTCGGAGGCATTAATTTCTTGTCCTTCCTCCTTGGAAACCCCGTGCTTAACTGTATGTAGCCACTCAATATCCACCTCGCTCATGCGACCGAGCTTTCCTTCGAATCGCTTCGTAATAAACCCAGCACAGCGGCTCGCAATGTTGATGTACTTCCCGATCAAATCACTGTTTACTTTTGCCACAAAATCATCGAGGCTGAGATCAAGGTCTTCCATCGTGCCATTCAATTTGGCCGCGTAGTAGTAGCGCAGGTATTCCGTATTTTTGATGTGATCTACATAGCTACGTGCGGTGATAAAAGTGCCGCGTGATTTGCTCATCTTTTCGCCATTGACGGTTAAGAAGCCGTGCGCAAATAACTTAGTCGGTGTGCGATAGCCAGCGTGTTGCAACATGGCAGGCCAGAACAGGGCGTGGAAATAAAGAATGTCTTTGCCGATGAAGTGATAAAGCTCGGTTTCTGAACCTTGTTTCCAGTAGTCGTCAAAGTTCAACGGCTCAAACCCCTCCCGACCTCCCCTTGTCAGGGGAGGAGCAGATAGCGACTCCCTCCCTGATAAGGGAGGGTTGGGGAGGGTTCGTTTGTCGCACAGTTGCTTGAAACTACCCATGTAACCAACAGGCGCATCGAGCCAAACATAAAAAAACTTGCCAGGTGCATCGGGAATTTCAAAACCGAAATACGGCGCATCACGCGAAATGTCCCAGTCGGAAAGTTTGTTTTCACCTTCCGCACCGAGCCATTCTTGCATTTTGTTAGAGGCTTCGGTTTGCAGGGTGTCGCTACGAGTCCACTTACGCAAAAACTGTTGGCAGCTATCGGCAGAAAGTTTGAAAAAATAGTGGTCGGAGTTGCGTAGCTCAGGTTTGGCGCCAGAGACGGCAGAGAACGGTTCGATCAGCTCAGTGGGGGCGTAGGCCGCACCGCACACTTCGCAGTTATCGCCGTATTGATCTTTTGCATGACATTTAGGGCATTCGCCCTTGATAAAACGATCCGGCAAAAACATATTTTTGACGGGGTCATAAAACTGCTCAATGGAGCGCACTTCGATGAGATTTTCGGCTTTCAGTTTGCGGTAGATGCCTTGCGCAAATTCTTTGGTTTCGTCTGAGTTGGTTGAGCCGTAGTGGTCGAACTTAACGTGAAAAGCGGCGAAGTCGTCATAGTGTTCTTGCCACACGCGCGCGATCAATTGTTCAGGCGTGATGCCTTCTTTTTCAGCGCGCAACATGATCGGCGTGCCGTGAGTGTCATCAGCGCAAACATAGTGGCATTCGTGGCCGCGCATCTTTTGAAAGCGCACCCAAATGTCGGTTTGAATGTATTCAACGAGGTGCCCTAAATGGATGCTACCGTTGGCGTAGGGCAGGGCGGAAGTGACGAGTATTTTGCGTGACATATTGCGAGTTCCTTTAAAGCTGCGGAGGCTGCGCGCCTTTGCTTTTTTGATGAGGGCGCGATTGTAGCAAAACCCACGCATGGTCGAGGAATTAGGTAAAATCGCGACCGCACAAATTCACCAAGGAATAGGTATGAGCATCAAGTCAGATAAATGGATACGCCGCATGTCAGAACAACACGGCATGATTGAGCCGTTTGAACCGAAACAAGTAAAAGAGCAGAACGGGCAGAAGATCGTGTCGTATGGCACATCAAGCTACGGTTATGACATTCGTTGTTCACGCGAATTTAAATTGTTTACCAACATTAACAGTACGATTGTTGATCCGAAAAATTTCGACCCCAATTCTTTTGTCAATGTTGAAGCTGATTATTGTGTGATTCCCCCTAATTCTTTTGCGCTGGCGCGCACGGTTGAATACTTTCGTATTCCGCGCAATGTGTTGACTATCTGCTTGGGTAAATCAACTTACGCGCGCTGCGGCATCATCGTCAACGTCA